>JAQRMR010000050.1 GCA_028599115.1 Methyloprofundus sp. | reverse complement strand
TCAAACCACCACCCATGCTAAGCCGTGTTTAACAATGCCGGAAAACGCTGGCGCTATTCCGGCCTACACAAAAAAATTTAGCGTGTATAATTTCAATTTTCAGCGTATTTTTATCTTATATTTTGAATACTAATTCTTCTTTTGTTAATTGGTTTAGGGATTCTTCCCCTTACATCCATGCGCATCGTCACCGCACCTTTGTTATTTATTTTGGTGGTGAAGCGCTAATGGATGAAAGCTTCACAAACCTTATTCATGACTTTGCTCTGCTTAATAGCTTGGGTATTCGTTTGGTTTTAGTGCATGGTATTCGCCCGCAAATTGACAGTGCACTGAAAATACGCGGACAGTCTTCGCAATTTCAAGATTCCCTGCGTATTACTGATAAGCAATCTTTACAGTGCGTTAAGGAGTCTGCAGGCTTTGTCCGTGTTGATATCGAGTCTTTGCTTTCTCAAGGCGTTGCTAATTCACCCATGTCTGGTGCAGAGCTTAGAGTTATCTCTGGTAATTTTATTACCGCACAGCCTTTGGGTGTTATTAATGGCATAGACTTTCAGTATACGGGGAAGGTGCGACGTATTGATAGTACTGCTATTCGGCAACAATTAGATTTGGAAAATATCCTTTTAATCTCCCCTATCGGCTATTCACCCAGTGGTGATTTGTTTAATTTATCTGCCGAACAAGTTGCCACAGAAATTGCTATTTCTTTACAAGCAGAAAAGCTAATTTTGATGACGGAGCAAAGCTGCCAATCTGCCAGCGGTGAATTAATCGCTCAGATGACCACGGATGAAACCAAAGAATTTATCAATCAAGAATTACAGTTAGCGGTCAACACACAACAAGCATTAAAGTCTGCTATTCATGGCTGCCAAGCGGGTGTAAAGCGCGTGCATATTCTTAATCGACTCATTGATGGCGCTTTGCTGACCGAATTATTCAGCCGCGATGGTATTGGCACTTTAATTAGCTCAGCTCAATTTGAATCTTTACGTCCTGCTATTATTGGTGATATTCCTGGCATATTAGAGCTAATCTCACCTTTAGAGAAAAAAGGAATTTTAATTTCTCGTTCACCAGAACAGCTAGAAATTAATATTGCTGATTATATTATTATTGAACGCGATGGCTTGATTATAGGCTGCACTGCTTTACACGCCGTAAAAAATAGCCAAACTGGGTTAATTGCTTGTCTTGCTATCCACCCTGATTATCAAAAATCAGCACGTGGTAATCAGTTATTAGAACGATTGCTACAAAAAGCAGCTAAGCAATCCTTTACTCAGGTTTTTGCTTTTTCTACACAATCGATGCAGTGGTTTATAGAGCGTGGGTTTAGTGAAATAAATATGCAGCAATTACCCAATGACTTAGAAACAAACTACAACCCTTTGCGCAATGCTAAAGTTCTAGGTAAACAACTTATTATGTAATCTACGTAGGGTGCTGGTTTTCCATCTTTCAATCATCACCCATACCAAGCTGTGTTTAATAATGCCGGAAAACGCTAGGGCTATTCCGGCCTACGTTTTTTCATAAAATCGTATTTTTGTAGGGTGGAATAGCGTAGCGTTTTCCACCTTTAAAGCATCACCCATACCAAGCCGTGTTTAATAATGCCGGAAAACGCTGGGGCTATTCCGGCCTACGTTTTTTCATAAACTCATACTTTCGTCGGGTGGAATAGCGTAGTGTTTTCCACCTTTAAACTATTTAATTAAAAGCCTTAATAACCTTACTTAGTAGAAACCCAAACTGAACTCAGGTTAAGCACTTTTTTAGCTTTTTCTGCGTAGTCTTTCGCTGCTGCTTTATTAGAAAACCCAACCGCCCGAATTCTAAACCATTGCACCCCATCAACATCAATAGCAATAACTTCGGTAGGAATGCCTTGCTGACTAAAGCTTTCTACTTTTTTATCTGTGTACCAACGCTGCTTAAATGACACGAGATTGACAACCCATTCTCGTGGTTTATTTATTTTTTTCTTTGCGTTTCTAGCGGCTCTACGTGTAGATTTAGCCTTTTTTAGTTGCTCAACCTCATTTTCTAAAGAAGTTATATTTTCCTCTAATTTCGCAACATCAGCTTTTAATGCTGCACTTAAATCCGTCGTTTCATTGATCTCACTAGAAATTTTAGCTGTAAATAAGTCAAACTCTTTAATGCTTGCATCCAAAATACTTTGTAACTCTGTCACTTGAGCTTGTAAGGTTGATATTTTTTTATCATTTGGATTCACATCATTGACCGCTAATTCATCTTCAATATCAATAATTAAATTTCGAGCTTCTTCTACTTTATCTTCTAACTGAAGGTAGAAAAACAATACTGTACTGCCAATACCTGTCGCTAATATAGCGATCACTAAGGCACAAAGACTAAATATCTTTAATTTTTTATATGCAGATTCAGATTCCTGCTGGGATTTTTTCTCGTTAGAAATGATTGCTTCAATTGCTTCAGAGTGATCAGCTCCCTTTTTCAAATTTTCCATTTCAGTGCTTAGAATCGCTATTTTTTCATCTTGCGCTTTAAACTCTTCTAAACTGATAACTTGTGTTTTCTCTGTGGTTTGTTCCACACTTCCTTTAGCTCCCGAAGTCGGTTTCGCGACTGCTGGCTCTTCAGGTTTTGCTTCCATTTCAATGTCAGCAGCAGGACTTTCCTCTGCAAAGGTTGCGTCCTCATCTGAAATATCAAATGTTGCAGGTTCTTCTTCTAAATTTTTACTCGCTTCAGCAGCCTGAACTTCTTCGGGAGTTTCACCAAATTCATCAATGACGCCCTCTTCTAAACTTTTATCGAGTAAATCATCAACGAGGTCTCCACCAGATTTTTCCTCTACAGAATCAACCGGATCCTCTCCAAATTCGTCGATAACACCCGATTCTTGATCCTTCACTGTTTCATCTAATAAAGTATCAACAAGCTCATCAACATTATCAACTGAAGCAGAACTGGTATCGCTATCTTCTGCACTCAGTAACTCATCAATCGCTTCTTGGCTAGTTGCATCAGCCCCTAATTGCTCAACAGTCTCCTCAAGCATCTTATCTAAATCGTCTTCAAAATTACTTTCCGTAGATTCGTCTTGCTCAACATCAGCCATTTTCAGCTTTCCTTATCATCTTTAAATAAGTGGTAATTAAGTTAATTTTAACACTAACTTAAAACTTTGTTACAACTGAAATTAGCCGTGTATTTTTTGCAAAATAAGTCCTATTAACTATTTTCTTTATGCTACGCTTACGCTTAAAACATACTTCCTCAACACACGGCACAATAAGGAATTCACATGAGCAATATTAGTATCGGTCAAACTGTTAGCAATTTTTCTGCACCAGCGACAGGTGATAAAACAATACAGCTTTCAGATTACCAAGGTAAATATGTTGTGCTTTATTTTTACCCCAGAGATAACACTCCCGGCTGCACAACTGAAGGTAAAGATTTTCGTGACCATATTGTTGAATTTGATGCACTTAATACGGTTATTTTAGGCGTTTCTCGTGATAGTGTTCGCGTACACGAAGGCTTTAAAAGCAAACAAGAGTTTCCTTTTGATTTATTAAGCGATAAAGACGAAACCTTATGCGACTTATTTGATGTTATCAAAATGAAAATGATGTACGGCAAGGAATCACGAGGCATTGAACGTAGCACTTTTTTAATCGATCCCAAGGGCACTTTAGTTCACGAATGGCGTAAAGTTAAAGTTAAAGTACATATCGAAGAAGTATTGCAAGTATTAAAAAAATTAGGAGAATAAATCATGAATATCGATAATTCAAAAAAATTATTTGTTCTAGATACTAATGTTTTAATGCACGACCCTGCTGCATTATTTCATTTCCAAGAACATAATATATTCATCCCTATGGTGGTTCTTGAAGAATTAGATCATGCCAAAAAAGGCTTATCTGAAGTTTCACAAAATGTTAGACAAGTCAGCCGCTTTATTGATGACTTACTTAAAGGGACAACTCAAAAAGATATTAAAAACGGCTTAGCTCTTTCTCAACTACAAAGTTCTGGGGAGAATAAAGAGGCGCTAGAAGGCCGCTTATATTTCCAAACTCAACATATCGATTCAACGTTGCCTGCATCGATGCCGGGTAATTTAGCCGATAATTCTATACTCAGTATCGTTCTCGCTTTAAGTAAAATGCATACTGAAACCTCAGTTATTTTAGTCTCTAAAGATATCAATATGCGCATTAAAGCCGCTGCTTTAGAGCTAACGGCTGAAGATTATCATAGTGACCAAACTTTAGATGATATTGACCTTCTTTATCATGGTGCGGATGCTTTACCAGCTGACTTTTGGGACACTCATGGCAAGAATATGGAGTCATGGCAAAAAGAAGGCAGTACCTTTTATAAACTTTCAGGACCATTAGTTAAAAATTGGTACCCTAATCAGTACTTATATCTTGCTGATAACTCTGATTTCGAAGTCATTGTACGATCTATAGAGGATGGCGTTGCAAGCTTGGAACTTGCAAAAAATTACCGTCTTGGCCACCTTAGTGCTTGGGGCATACACGCAAAAAATCGTGAGCAAAACTTCGCTTTTAATGTACTCATGGATCCTGAAATTGATTTTGTTACCTTACTCGGTACTGCCGGTACAGGTAAAACATTGCTTGCTCTTGCGGCTGGTTTAGAGCAAACCATGGAAGATAAAACCTACAGTGAAATTATTATGACGCGTGAAACCGTTGCTGTTGGTGAAGACATTGGTTTTTTACCGGGTACGGAAGAAGAAAAAATGGCACCTTGGATGGGTGCATTGGTTGATAATCTCGAGCTATTAGCCCACCAAGAAGGTGAAGAACAGAATTCAGAGTGGGAAAAAGATACCACTAACAACATCATTAAGCAGAAAGTCAAAATTCGCTCACTTAATTTTATGCGCGGCCGAACTTTTTTAAACCGCTATTTGATTATTGATGAAGCACAAAACTTAACCCCTAAACAAATTAAAACATTAGTGACTCGCGCAGGCCCTGGGACAAAAATCATTTGTATTGGTAACCTATCACAAATTGATACGCCTTATTTAACCGCAACTAGCTCTGGCTTAACTTATGTCGTGGATAAATTTAAATCATGGAATCATGGTGCGCATATCACTTTAAAACGTGGGGAACGCTCTCGATTAGCTGATCAAGCTTCGGAAGTTCTTTAATAACTGATGTTACGTACTGTTGACTACTTTGAATAAGTATTCTTTTTCAAAGTAGGATGGGCAAAGGAGCTTTATCCCGTGCCCATCACACCCCAAGATGGGCACGCTTTGTCCCATCCTGCTTTCCTTGCTAATAGCAGTGAGCGACTATTTTTATACGGTCTCGTCTTAAACCATTAGATCACTGGCTTTAGCCTGCATTTTTTGAATATTCATAACATAGGTTAATAATTCTAAAATAAACATTTATACAATTTGACTAATTCACTGAAGCGCAGTAAATTATTCGGTTGAGTTAAAAAATTAAATATTTTTATTATAATCTGAGTTATCAATGGAAGAATTTCACCGTATTAGTCGCCTACCGCCCTATGTATTTAATATCGTTAACGATTTAAAAGCAGAAGCACGAGCCAAAGGCGAGGACATTATTGATTTTGGTATGGGTAACCCTGACCAGCCTACACCTAAACATATCGTCGATAAAATGGTGGAAGCAACTCAACGAGAAGACACTCACCGCTACTCTGTTTCTCGCGGGATTCCAAGACTTAGACAGGCTATCTGCAATTGGTATAAAAAACGCTACGACATTGACTTAGACCCTGAGACACAAGCCATTGTAACTATAGGATCTAAAGAAGGCTTAGCCCATTTAGCCCTTGCAACATTAGGCCCTGGCGATACGGTTATGGTGCCAAATCCAGCCTACCCTATTCACCCTTATGGTGTTGTTATTGCTGGAGCAGATTTGCGCCATGTAAAAATGGTGCCTGGTGTTGATTTTGTTGATGAGCTACATAAAGCTATTACCGAATCATGGCCAAAGCCAAAAATGCTAATTCTTAACTTCCCAGGCAACCCCACTTCGGAATGTGTCGATTTAGAGTTTTTTGAACGTATTATTGCTGTCGCACGCGAACACAAAATTTGGGTCGTGCATGATATTGCTTATGCTGATATTGTTTTTGATGGCTATAAAGCCCCTTCCATTTTAGAAGTAGAAGGCGCTGATGAAGTTGCGGTAGAGTTCTTTTCTCTCTCAAAAAGCTACAATATGCCCGGCTGGCGCGTAGGTTTTATGTGTGGCAATAAAGAACTTGTTGCGGCATTAGCCCGTATTAAATCTTATCTTGATTACGGCATGTTTACCCCTATTCAAATTGCTGCCATTACCGCCTTAGAAGGCCCACAAGATTGCGTTGCAGAGATTTGCGCTATGTATAAAGAGCGTAGAGATGTGCTCTGTGACGGGCTTAATTCTATTGGTTGGGCGGTTGAAAAACCCAAAGCCACTATGTTTGTTTGGGCGCCTATCCCTGATGCCTACAAAGAAATGGGTTCTATAGAGTTTGCAAAAAAATTAATTAACGATGCTTGCGTTGCTGTTTCACCCGGCATTGGTTTTGGCCAGTTTGGTGACGACCACGTGCGTTTTAGTTTGATTGAAAACGAGCATCGAACTCGCCAAGCAGTCCGTGGTTTACGTGCCATGTTTAAAAAAGACGGCTTAATTTAAGTTAAGTCCATAAAAATAGTTACTCAAATATCTCAGGAGTTTGATTTGAAGCCAGTAAAAGTAGGTATATTAGGTTTAGGGACAGTTGGCGGTGGTACTGTCAATGTTTTAAAGCGTAATGCACAAGAAATATCACGCCGCACAGGTAGCGACATTATTATCACTCGCGCCTCTGCAAGAGATTTAAATCGCGAACGCATTTGCGACACCCAAGGAATCACCCTAACTACCGATTCTAATGAAGTCATCAACGACCCGGAAATCGAAATCATCTTAGAGTTGATCGGTGGCACTGGTTTAGCAAAAGACTTAGTTTTACAAGCCATAGCCAATGGCAAGCATATTGTTACTGCCAATAAAGCATTAATCGCTTTACATGGTAATGAAATTTTTTCTGCGGCTAAAAAAGCCAATGTCATGGTTAGCTATGAAGCAGCGGTTGCTGGCGGAATTCCTATTATTAAAGCCATTCGTGAAGGCTTAAGTGGTAACCAAATTAACTGGTTAGCCGGTATTATTAATGGTACTGGAAACTTTATTCTCACTGAAATGCGAGATAAAGGCCGTGATTTTGATGATGTGCTTACTGAAGCGCAAGCACTAGGTTACGCAGAAGCTGATCCTACTTTTGATGTAGAAGGCATTGATGCAGGGCATAAACTCATGATCCTTGCTTCTATTGCATTTGGTATTCCCCTGCAATTTGAAAATGTTTTCACTGAAGGTATCACCAAAATTACCCGAGAAGATGTCGAATACGCAGGCGAATTAGGCTACCGTATCAAACATTTAGGGATTGCAAGAAAAACAGATAAAGGCATTGAACTAAGAGTCCACCCTACCCTTATTCCGGAGCGTCGTTTAATCGCTAATGTTGATGGCGTTATGAATGCTGTCCTTGTACAAGCCGATGCAGTCGGGCCTACTTTATATTATGGTGCAGGTGCAGGTGCAGAAGCGACCGCTTCCGCTGTTGTTGCTGATGTGGTTGATGTGGTTCGCGCTTTATCTTTAGATTCAAGCAGCCGCATTCCAGCACTTGGTTTTCAAGAAGCCGCTATTATTGATACGCCTATTCTACCTGCTGAAGAAGTTCAAACTGCTTATTACCTCCGCTTAACAGTTGAGGATAAGCCTGGCGCACTGGCTGACATCACCAATATTTTAGCAAAACAAAATATCAGTATTGAAGCCATCATTCAAAAAGAACCGCACCACGGGGAAACCAACCTTCCTGTGATTATGCTGACCCAACGCACGATAGAAAAAGAAATGAATACCGCTATTTCTGCTATCGAAAAATTATCATCTGTTACTGGACAAGTAACACGCATCCGTCTTGAAACATTAGGTTAAATATCATGGCTACTAATAAACGTTACACCGGCTTAATTGAAAATTACAGAGATCGCCTTCCTGTTAGCGATTCAACTCGTATCATCAGCTTAGGCGAAGGCAACACACCGCTTATTAAACTAGAAAACATCCCTAGATTAATTGGCAAAAATGTCGAAATTTACGTTAAATATGAAGGCTTAAACCCAACGGGATCATTTAAAGATCGCGGTATGAGCATGGCAGTCACCAAAGCTGTAGAAGAAGGTAGCCAAGCTATTATTTGCGCCTCTACGGGCAATACATCAGCAGCTGCAGCGGCTTATGCTGTACGCGCAGGAGTGCGTGCTTTTGTATTAATTCCTGAAGGAAAAATTGCTCAAGGAAAATTAGCACAAACATTAATGTATGGCGCTGAAATCATCCAAATCAGAGGCAACTTTGATGAAGGTATGAGCCTTGTTAAACAAGTTGCTGACCACGCACCTGTTACCATTGTTAACTCAATTAACCCATTTAGAATTGAAGGCCAAAAAACAGCAGCGTTTGAAATTGTTGATGAGTTAGGTAGAGCGCCTGATTTTCATTGCCTTCCTGTTGGCAATGCTGGCAATATCACTGCATACTGGAAAGGTTACAGCGAATACGCAACAGAAACTAGCGGCTTAGCCGCTGTTTCTAATAACCGCCCTGTTATGTGTGGTTACCAAGCAGCTGGATCTGCACCTTTTACTGCGGGAAAAATGATTGATAATCCTGAAACGGTTGCGACAGCAATTCGTATTGGCCACCCTCAATCTTGGGACTTAGCATGGAATGTACACAAAGAGTCTGGCGGTTGGTTTGATAGTTTTGCTGATGAAAAAATCTTAGCGGCACAAAAAATGCTTTCAGCTTATGAAGGTATTTTCTGCGAACCCGCTTCTGCAACTTCATTAGCGGGTGCAATTAGTGACATCGCATCTGGAAAAATCCCAGAAGGTAGCACGATTGTTTGTACCTTAACGGGTAATGGCTTAAAAGACCCTGACACAGCAATCAGCCAATGTTCTGACTCACACCCTGTATCCATTGATGCATCATTAGATGCCGTTAAAAAAGCTATTTTAGATAATATGTAAATAATTTGCTCAGCGTTATATCCGTAACGCTGAGCAATTAATATCTTACGGCACAAAAAAAGGGGAAATAACTTAGTGTTATTTCCCCTTTTTTTGTGCCGATCTTTAATCCGCCTAACTATAAAACATTAAATAAGCGCTTAAAATTTTCATTCGCCTGCGTTTCTACTTCGGCTACTGATACTCCTCGTAAATCAGCCACATGCTGAGCGACTTGCTGAACATACATTGGGAAATTAGGTTTTCCTCTAAATGGCACAGGTGCCAAATAAGGTGAGTCTGTCTCTATTAAATAGCGGTCACTAGGTACTTTTTTAGCCACATCATGCACTGTATGTGCATTCTTAAAAGTCACAATACCTGAAAAGGAGATATAAAAATTCATATCCATTGCTTGTTGAGCAAAATCCCAGTCTTCAGTAAAGCAATGAATCACTCCACCGACTTCATGCGCATTTTGTTCCTTTAAAATTCTAAGCGTATCTTCTTTCGCTTCTCTGGTATGAACAATTAAAGGTTTTTGAGTTTTCTTTGCTGCTTCGATATGATTAACAAACCGCTGGTGTTGCCAGCTTAAGTCACCTTCACTACGAAAATAATCCAGCCCTGTTTCTCCGATAGCAATAACTCGTGGGTTCGCTGCTAAGGCGATTAGCTCATCAGCACTAGGATCATGTCCTTCATCCACATTCGGGTGCACCCCAACAGATAGAAAAATATTGTTATAAGGTTTAACCAGATCAACCATTGCAGGGTAAGCTTCTAAATCAATGCTGATGCATAACATTTGCTCGATATTCTGCTCTGATGCTGCTTGCATGAATTTCGAAAAGTCATTATCGTAGGAAGTTAGATCAAGTTTATCTAAGTGGCAGTGTGAATCTATTAACATGTTAAACGGGGCGTTATTCTGAAATTATGGAGCGGGAAACGAGGTTCGAACTCGCGACCCCAACCTTGGCAAGGTTGTGCTCTACCGCTGAGCTATTCCCGCATATAATTTATTTTTGGAGGCTGCTGGCGGAATCGAACCGCCCTAGATGGATTTGCAATCCACTGCATAACCGATTTGCTAAGCAGCCTTTTTGAACTACATAAAAAAGCCGCGAATAATCGCGGCTTTCAAGCATATTTTGGAGCGGGAAACGAGGTTCGAACTCGCGACCCCAACCTTGGCAAGGTTGTGCTCTACCGCTGAGCTATTCCCGCTCTGAAAGAAAACCCATTATAGCTGATTCATCAAAACTGTCAATTAATAAATCTTCTATTTTAGATTGTTTTTAAGTGTCCAACCTTTAACGCCTTGACGACAATCTGCAATATCTTGATTTACTTCAACTTGAACAAACATTTGTGATGCTCCAAAAGCATCTTGGAATCCACGTACCGTTACCGAAGTGCCAACTGGTGCTTTACAAGTGACATCATCATCATTATCAAATGCTGACATTTGGCCAGGTACTTTTAAAATTTTAAGCGTTGCATTGTTTGCATCTAATGAATTAGGCGCTTGTAAAGTATATGTACTACCTAAAGAAACAGCTATTTGCTTCTGCTGTGTTACGCCACTATCACCAGAAAGCATAAATAAAACCAAGACCAAGATAAGCCCAGCAATTCCACCAAAAAATAAAGCAGGATTTTCATTCTTTAATTTAAGTAAAGGAGGTACTGAACTGTCCACAGCATCTTCAACCACTTCTTCAACTGCTTCCACAGCTTCCTCAACAACTTCAGTCGCTTTTTCGACTACATCAGCCACAGTTTCATTTAAATCTTTTTCACTCATTAGAACTCCTCAATTTATTTTTCAATTTTTTATTATTATAAGAATAAGCTAATTTAGCTAAACCACATAATATTTTACTGCTTTTTTCAATTTTTAGCTTAAATTTTAAATAGTCCAAAAATTAAGCTAACGCCCTTTTCTCTTCATCATGCCTTTAGAAGGGTTATACCCTATGATAGCAATCATTAAAAACACCACAAAAGCCAACAAAGTAGCCAGTCCAGCCTCTTGATTTAATTGCCCATAAAGTGCAAATCGTATAAATTCTACCGCTTGAGTAAATGGATTATATTTAGCAATTAAATGTAAAACCTGACTCGATTCCTGTAACTTCCACAAAGGGTAAAGTGCGCTAGACATAAAAAACATGGGGAAAATGACAAAATTCATCACACCCGCAAAGTTCTCTAACTGCTTAATAAATGCAGATAATAACAAACCCAATGCCCCCAGCATTAGCCCCGTTAAAATTAGTACCGGTAGTACCCATAAATAGCCTTCAATAGGCGGCTGAATATCATAAAACCAGGCAATCATTAAAAACACATAGACCTGTAGAATGGAAACAAAGACACCCGCTAATAACTTACTAGTCAATAGAAACCAGCGCGGCAAGGGACTTACTAAGAGTATACGCATACTACCCATTTCACGATCATAAACCATGGACAATGAACTCTGCATACCATTAAATAATTGAATCATGCCAATCAAACCAGGCGTTATATACACTTCATATAATATATAAGTGTCATACGGTGGAATAATCGCAATCCCCAACGCAGCCCTAAAACCCGCCGCAAAAACAAATAACCAAACCAAAGGACGTACTAAAGCAGATAAAAACCGTTCTTTTTGTTTTACAAAGCGAAATAATTCTCGAAAAACAATTCCCCATAAAGCAAACCAATAATGTGTCATTTTTACTCGCCCCGACTATTCGTTAAAGAAAAAAATGCTTCACTTAACAATTCAGTACTTGTTTGCTGCATAAGGTCATCCCTGCTTCCCTCAGCTCTAATCTTGCCTTGATGAATCATAATTATTTTATCCTTATCCAGCACTTCATCCATCAAGTGCGTCGCCCAAAGCACAGCTAAGCCCGTATGCTCGCATAATTGATGCACATGCTTAACGATAGATTCACGACTCGCAATATCTAAACCAACCGTTGGCTCATCTAACAACAACAGCTTAGGCTGATGCATTAATGCACGAGCAATTTCAACCCGCCGCCTATGTCCTCCATTCAACTGCCGTACAACCTCATTTTGACGCTCAAACATATCTAACTGTTCAAGTTGCTGCTGGATTAAAACTTTCGCTTTTTTAGGGGAAATACCTTGTAAGGCCGCATGATAAAGTAAATTTTGCTTAACACTTAAATCCAAATCCAGCGTTGTTTGTTGAAAAACAACCCCTAGCCGAGCCAACGCTTTTAATGGCTGGGTTTTAATATCGAATCCAGCTAATTTAATATTATTTTTATCTTGATCATATAAGCGTGTAATCAAAGAAAAAAGTGTCGATTTTCCTGCGCCATTCGGCCCCAACAAAAAAGCACACTGCCCTTTCTCTATCTGAAAAGTTAAGTCATATAAAACTTGTTTTTTTCCATAAGAAAAATTTAATTCACTAACCTCTAAAGCTTGCTCGCTCACTTTTTAACCACCAATCCCCAAGGATAACGCCCCACTGCAATTGACTTTGTTACCTTATGATTTTTCGTATCAATCAGTGAAATATCATGACTGACACCATTTGTTGTATATAAACGCTCCTGCGTAGGTGAGAATGCCAAATTCCATACTCGCGCGCCCACCAATAAATACTTTTCAACTTCATATGTTTTAGCATTAATGACAGCCACTCGATTAGCTGGCCCCAAGGCAACATAAGCCCAATTTTGCAGTGCATCAATCACCACCCCTACTGGTTGAACCTTTTCTTGCCCAACAGCAGGAATTGCAAATTTAATTGTTTTTATGATTTCTTTTGTTGCAACATCGATCACCATCGTCGAGCTGTTCATTTCCGACGTCACCCATAGTTGTTTACCATCCGCAGTAAAGCTGAGCGCACGCGGCCTAGGATCAACCAGTGTATTTGCCTTTATTGCTAATGTTTTAGCATCAATCCAGTGCACCATATTTGTGGTTTCAGATGCACTAACAATCCATTCATCATTAGGACTAACTGCAATGCCTTCTGGCTCTACACCGACACCCACTGTTTTCTCAGCTTTATGATCAATTAAGTTAATCACGGTAACTTGGTTATCATCTTCATTAGAAACGTACATTTTCGTTCCATCTGAATTGAGTGCAAAGGTTTCTGGGTCTTCCCCAGACGGAAGCTTAGCGACTACCTTTAAAGTATTAACATCAACCACAATAACCGCATCATCATCACTTGTGGCAATATAAAGCTTTTGTTGATCAGAACTTAACGCAATACCACGCGGCCTTTGACCCACTTCAACTGTTTTCAGCAATTTCCCTTCGACAGGGTCAACAACAGCAATCGCATTATCTTTCTCTAAGGTCACAAAAACCGTCTCTGCAGAGCTTATTGCTGAATAACAAAATAAACTCGCTACTAAAATATCTTTTAACTTCATAATCATTCCTTATTGACAGTGTACTTCTGGCTGATCAAAGCCTAATGTATCGAGTTCATTTTTAGGGTGTAAATATCCTTCTAAAGGCGGTGTCGCCACAATTGAAGTAGGAGCGGCCAATAAAACGGGTTGGCGTAATTGTCCATTCCAAGGCCGGAAACTTAGAGGTTTACCTTTATAACCTTGCAATTTAAATTGAGCACTTAATAAATAAGATTTAATCGAGTCTGCATTAACCTCTTTAGTCCGTGTCGCAGCTTCACCAATAGATCGTAACGCCAAATAAGCCGCATAATCTTCTTCCCGCATTTTACGCCCAGCTAGTTCTTTAAATCGATTTTGAATCTGCACTGCGCCCCACTGCTCATGCGTTTTATGCCACGCTGTCGCGGTTAAACCTTGCGTACCAATCACCGGCCTTGGTAACCAACTACGGTAGCTCAAATACTCACCAAACAAGCCCTGCTCATCCGCAACCACGAGCACGTCATAGTCATCGACTTGTGAAAATACTGGAACATCTGCTTGCGCTGTTCGCCTTGCATCAAAACTATGCAGCCAAGTTTTTTCAGCAACAATTTTCATCGCGAATTTTTTAGCCGAACGTTTAATTGCCTGTGCATATAGCTTATCTTCAGATGTATTACCAATCACCAAAAACCATTTATTCCAGCGTTTTTTACGCATATATTGCGCTAAAGCGTCGGCTCGCATCGCTCTGCTAGGCAGCAAATGCAACACACTGGTCATACAATTTTCATTACGTAATGTATCTGTATGTGTTGCCACATCAAACAATAAGGCCTGCTGTTTATTAAGCGCACTAATTTCTGCTAGCTTATCAGCCGGTAAATTAACCACAATAAGCTGATAATTTTCTTTTAACAAAGCTAAAAAAGTTGCCTTTACATCGCCCTCTAAGGCAACTAATTTTTTCTCCAAACTATAGTGCTGCCCAGTAAATTGTCCCGTTGTATTATTATCATTCAAGCCAAGATTTGCACCTTGCCAGCCTTTATCTTTAACAACTTCATCTAAATTAGATAATGCCGCTAAGGGCTTTTTTTCCTGAGTTAAATAAGCAACTCTTATTTCTTGATTAGGTGCTGAAAAAACCGCACCACTGCCAAGAAAAGAAACTAACAGCACAAAAAAACGCATAAAACACAACCAACTCAACATTCGTTTAAACCTTATCAACATAATATTAAAACCATTGCCTGCAATCACTCCCTCAATATTAGAAACTAATAGCACTAACCATCCAACTTCGGAAATAAGCGGTAGCTTCTTATTTTAAGAAGCGTTATTATTACATTGAATTTATTGTTTAGTGAGGTTTATCATGGAAATCAATACAAACTCTTTTGTAGCCGCTGCTTCTAACCATGAATCTTCAATTAGTAAGACAAGTAAAGAAGCTAATCAAGAAAAGCCCAATGCCGCACAAGATAAAGCTCCATCCTCCCCAAGCATCGAGGATGTTACCATTTCAAAAGCAGGCGCTCAATTATCAGCTCGTGCAGAAGCAAGCGAAGAAAGCAATGCCGAAAACAATTCTGAAAATAACAACGAAGCCAATAAAGCAGCTGAAGCGACTCGTACGCAAAATAGCCAATCGACAAGCGAAACACTGTCAACCGAAGAACGTATTAGCAAATTAAAACAAGCAGCTCAAGAGACCCCGGGCGCTTTTTATGGTTCACAGGCAAATGCCTCAGAATCAACTGTTCTGGAAGCCTTATACTCTTAATTAATTATGGCTAGGCTTAGCGCTATATACATCTACCCTGTTAAATCACTTTCTGGCATTCAATTAACTGAGTCTGAAGTGACTGAAACTGGCTTTCAGTATGACCGACAATGGATGTTAGTTGATAAAAACAATCAATTTTTATCGCAGCGCCGCCTCCCAAAAATGGCGCTTATTAAAACCAAAATTCACGAGCAGATGCTTATTATTTCTGCTCCTAATAAGCCCGATTTAAAATTACCACTCACGCCTGAAACGCACAACTCCATCAGCATTAATATTTGGGGGGAAGACTGCACTGCTGAAACGATTAGTATAGAAGCCGACCAGTGGTTTAGTGACTTCTTAAAGCAACCCTGCCAATTAGTTTATCAAGCAAACAATCATATTCGCCAAGTAGACCAAAATTTTTCCTCTCCAACTGACCGCACCTCTTTCAGTGATGGCTTTCCATTTCTAATCATTTCCGCAGCCTCTTTAAGACTTCTTAATGAGCAAATGAATCTCAATTTATCGATGGAACGCTTTCGACCAAATATAGTGCTTGAAGGATGCACTAGCTATGAAGAAGACACCTGGCGTAAAATCAGTATTGGCGCGATAAATTTTAGGCTACCTAAACCCTGTTCTCGCTGCTCTATTCCACAAATAGATCCAAAAACCGCAATAAGCGATAAAGAACCTTTGCGCACGCTTTCTAAAAATCGCCAATGGAATAATAAGGTATTTTTTGGGCAGAATGCACTTCACGATGCAACAGGAACTTTAAAAGTTGGTGATAGTGTTAGTGTTTGCGAACTAGGCAGCACTAACCCACCTCTTTCGAATGTTAAGCACATTTCTTAAAGAACTTCCGGTTAAGTTGATTGAAGAATCCATTTATAGTGGTCTAATAACCCTGAGCATCTGATAAAGACATTCTGGATTGTTCTCCGTTAAGATTTAACGATAAACCTTTTGTTTTTTGAAACCACTCCCTTATTTGCTGTTTTTCTACAGATAAGTAATGAGAATCAGTCGCAGGTGCACTGTTCCTTTACCATTTTCCAGTTCACTGATAAATCGCACACCTGTTTGCGCTAAACCAGCCAGTTCGACTTGAGTTAATTCTTGTGCTTTTCTATAGCGGGATACGATTTCACCCGCCTTTTTTGCTGAATTAATATTCCCTATCAGTATTATTTTTGCATTCATTACCTACCGTACCTATCAATATTCCTGATAGGGAATACAAAAATCTGGAATTATAATAAACTATGAACCCGAACTGCTTTTTAATAGCGTACCGGTTTGTAATACAAACGTCTGAAGTTTAAGGTACATTTTATTTACTACAATGGCTCGGATCACTTTTTCATCTAAATTTAAGTAATCATGCACAATCGCGTTTCTCATCCCGATAATACGCTGCCAATCCTCCGCACTTTCCTGCGGAATTAATTGTAACTCCATTAATTTTTCAAACACGGCATAAGCATTTGCAGGCAATACCTTATTTTCCTGCTTCAACCAATGCTTTGCGATACCAATGCACGCCTCAACCAATGTCTGTAGCAGCCTTTCAGCCCCTTTACGTTCAATACGTGTCCACGAGCGTTCCTGCAATACTAAGTGTAAACTCTCTAAATCCTCAACCGATTCATTGACATGCTGCACAATGGCATCAACATAAGTACTAAGCATAATTCTTCCTATGGTAAAGGTAATCAATTTCCCATTTTGACATAATTCGTTGCTCCTCAACCAAACGACGATATTCATTATTGCTGTGTAAAAAATAATTATCCTGCACAACCGTGTACGCCAACTCCAAAGGTACTTGATTAATATCAATAATAGACAAATCAATCGCTAAAATTTGCTGCCATTGCAATGCCAATAACTCAGGTCGTAGCCGCCTTTCAATCGGATCATCTATATACCGTTTAAAAGCAACCGCTAAATCATAATCACTCTCTGCCGTTGCCGTCCCACGCGCTTGAGAGCCATAAAGCCAAACAACGTCTAACTCTGTATTTTCTGCAGCCAAATTGATTATTTTTTTTAGATTTTTATCTCGCATTTTACAACTCTTCTCGTAAAACAACAGTATCTAATTTAATGCCCACTAATCACCACCACTTTCTCTAAAATTTGGTCCAAATGAAAATCACATGGATCATTCCAATAAACACGCTTATTTTTAAACTAAAATAGTGCAAACTTATGCACACTTAGCCGCTAAAAATATTACAAAACTAAAAAACCGCTAAGTTATTGAAATTAATGATAGTGATATCAATAATTTAAACCCCTGTTTGCAAAAAACGCCTTTGCTCACCTTCTAAAACAAGGCAAGTCAATCGTCCTAGATTTGTATCAACTGCTATTCTATTAGATTTTTCCTCGGGCTGTTCAACAACAGAATACTCATGAACAATCATTTTTTCATAAGCAACTTTAGACCTTAAGAAATCATCCCTGATCCACATCACGGTGTTTCTCAACCTCTTTACCCCTTGCACATATTCAAATATCGAGTGAATTACTAACATCACTTTCAGTTAAGCGAGCCACAGAAAATATTTCTGACATAATTAATACTTTTGGCTTAGGGTCAGGTGGACCACAAATTAGTCGTGCTGATATTTTCGTAGCTTTCACTTACCCCATAGAAATGAATAGCTGACCTGCTTCATCATGGATCACAAGAGCACATAAAATTTGGGCACACAATGAGCGACGTATTTTCTCAGGTTGGTCTGTTGGTTTAGGTGACGATATTATGGCTCGTTTATACAACAAAACCTTAGAATTTGAAAAAAGCAAAAAAGACTACCTTAAACCTCTTACTCCAGTGCCTTTAAATCAACAAACTTTGACAGTTATTCATGAGCAAAAAGGTCTTAACAGTTTTTATGTATTTACTTATAAAGGTAATCTAGTAAAAGGCTGTAATAACCACGCTTGGAGTAAAGCTTTAAAACGTGCTGGTATAGATAATTTTCGCTGGCATGATTTAAGATATGCTTGGGCAAGCTGACATGTCCAAAATAGAACACCTTTGCATGTACTGCAAGAATTAGGAGGCTGGAACTGTTATGAAATGCTTAAGAGGTATGCGCATCTTTCCCCTGCTCATTTATCGGCTTATTCTGCTAATACTGAAATTGGTACAGTGAAAAATTGGATGATTTGAATTTGTTTCTAAGATGTTGAAACAAATGGGGTGAACGATGGGGCTCGAACCCACGACAACCGGAATCACAATCCGGGGCTCTACCAACTGAGCTACGCTCACCATAATGATGATACTTTAGGAATGATGGTGCGCTTGACAGGAGTCGAACCTGTGACCCTCGGCTTAGAAGGCCGATGCTCTATCCAGCTGAGCTACAAGCGCGAATTGGTCGGGGTAGAGGGATTCGAACCCCCGACATCCTGCTCCCAAAGCAGGCGCGCTACCAAACTGCGCTATACCCCGACATCCTTTCAAAGTTAATTACTAAGTGAGTAACTAATCTCCTAAAGAGACACCCATTATAGCGGCTGATCTTCTTTCGTCAATAAGTTTTTATAACTTTCTTTCCACTAACTGGTAGATTTCTTCTGCGTTAATGTCTGCACTTGCTAATACTTGCTTTAAATTAGTAAGTTGCTCTTCTGCGAACTCACGATCCTTTAAGCTACCTGCATTAATATAAACATTCAGTGCTGCGCTTTTAAGCCCTGCATAAGCTGACATAACAGCAACCCCAGCATCACTAACAACATTAACATTGCCCTTTTCAGCAGCTTCTTTACTTAATAACAAAACATCAAAGCAAGATTTTGCACATGCTAAAGGCACTAATGTTGCTTCTTTTAATACTGTTTGAATCTGCGTACTACGTGCTGCCTTTTGCTCATCCGTTGCTTTTGCTAGGCCATAGCAGTCCATTAGTTTATTAAACACATCAACATCTGCTTTAATCATCGCCAAAAGCTCGGTACGCAAGTCTTCTGAGCGCGTTAGGAGATCTTTCATATCCTCTTCCACTGCACTATATTTAGGTTTACCAATCGTCAGATTACATACCATACTAACAAGAGCCGCTCCTTGCGCACCCATTAATGCTGCTGCACTACCGCCACCAGGTGTTGCTGCTTTGCTGGCTAATTCATCTAAAAAAACTTCTATTGATTTGTCTTTTATTTCTGTCATTTTATCTCTACACCTTACTCACTTTAACTTTTATTATACTTAACTGTACTGCAGCTTTTAATTCTCTCGACGCCAGCTTGTACCCGCTGCTACATCTTCTAAGATAATGCCTTGCTGATTTAAATCATCGCGTATTTTATCAGCTAAAGCCCAGTCTTTATTCTGTTTTGCAGCGACTCGCTGTTCGATGAGCGCTTCAATATCTTGCTCACTAAGACCGCCTTCCACGGATTCACTCGCATGTAAAAATGTTTCTGGGCTGCTTTGCAATATCCCCAGCACATCGGCTAGTGATTTTAATTCAGTAGCCAACTGGATTGCACTTGTTTCATCTATTGTTTTTATTTTATTTATTTCACGCGCCATATCAAATAAGACAGCGACAGCGACAGCCGTATTAAAATCATCATCCATTGCCTGCTTAAAGCGCTCTGTATAGCTTGTCTGAACTAAGTCAGGCGAGATATCAAGCTCTCTTAGAGCCGTATACAATCGCGTCAATGCAGCTGCTGATTCATTAAGTTGCTCGTCTGAATAATTTAACGGACTACGATAATGGCTGGATAGTACAAAAAACCGTACCACTTCAGGCCTGTACTGTTTTAAAACTTCACGTACAGTAAAGAAGTTACCTAGTGATTTAGACATTTTTTCTTCATTGATGCGTACAAATCCATTATGCATCCAAACATTAACGAATTTCTCACCAGAGGCCGCTTCTGATTGCGCAATTTCATTTTCATGATGTGGAAACTGTAAATCCATCCCTCCCCCATGAATATCAAAATGATTACCTAAGCAGTTTTTTGACATCGCTGAGCATTCTATATGCCAGCCTGGGCGACCATTACCCCACGGAGAAGTCCAAAAAGGCTCATCGACTTTAGCTTGCTTCCATAAAACAAAATCAAATGGGTTACGCTTTGCCATATCAACATCAACACGTTCGCCCGCTTGTAAATCTTCTAATTTTTTACCTGATAAAGCACCGTAATTTTTGAATTTATCTACCGCATAAAACACATCACCATTATCACCAACATAAGCGAAATCCTTGGCAATTAAATCTGCAATCATAGCAACCATATCATCCATAGATCCCGTTGCTTTAGGTTCTATATCTGGCGGCAATACATTTAATGCCTGTTCGTCTTCATGCATGGCATTGATAAATCGCTCAGTTAAAACTGTGATGTCTTCACCATTTTCATTGGCTCTTTTGATGATTTTGTCATCAATATCCGTAATGTTGCGTACATAAGTCAACGCATAACCTGAGTAACGCAAATACCGCGCAACAATATCAAAGACAACCATAACGCGCGCGTGCCCTACATGACAGTAATCATAAACCGTCATCCCACAGACATACATCCCCACTTGCCCTTCGATTTTAGGGGTGAAAATTTCTTTATTTCTGCTTAAGGTATTATAAATTTTTAACATTGCGCTCGTTTGTCTCAAATAGGTATTAGTTCAACTTTAAGCAATTTTCCTGCATTAGCTCTTCTCTTTCAAGGTAAAAACACATAAAATCACGCTTTTGCATCACTATATAGTAGGTAATATGCGTTATTTAATTCTTTTTGCGATGCTTTTTTCATTTTCAACCCACTCTTTTTCAAGGGAAACAAGCATGTCAGATTCACTAACAAAAGTTAAATTTCAAACCACAGCAGGCGACTTTGTCATCGAACTTTACGCCGATAAAGCTCCCATTACTGTAAAAAACTTTTTAACTTATGTTGAGGAAGGTTTTTATACAGGGACTATTTTTCACCGAATTATCCCAGGTTTTATGGCTCAAACAGGAGGTTTTGATGCAGATTTTATAGAGAAGCCATCTCACGCAACTATTAAAATCGAAGCTGACAATGGCTTAAAAAATGATCGTGGCACAATAGCTATGGCGCGTACTAACGTACCTGATTCAGCAAGCTCACAATTCTTTATTAACTACAAAGATAACGGCTTCCTAAATTACACATCACCCACTGCAAGCGGCTGGGGCTATGCTGTTTTCGGTAAAGTGATTGAAGGTATGGAAACAATTGATGAAATGGAAAATGTACCAACAGGCAACCACAATGGCCATGGCGACGTTCCTAAAACAAACATTATTATCGAAAGCGCTACCGTTATCGACTAAATAAAAAACCTCCTTTGTATCTCCATACAAAGGAGGCTCTTTTCTCTCCTACCTAAGCAAAACTATGCGTGATGAAGTCCTGTTTATTTCCGACCTACACCTGACAATTGAACGACCAGAAGTCACACAGAAGTTTCTTAATTTCTTAGTAAACCGCGCACCGAAAGCCGAGGCGCTTTATATTTTAGGCGATTTATTTGACACTTGGATTGGTGATGACGATTTCAGCCCACCGATAAAAAAAGTTAAACACCACCTAAAAGCATTAAGCCAACAAGGTACCAAGGTTTTTTACATTCATGGCAACCGGGACTTCTTAATTGGCCAGAAATTTAGCCAAGAAAGCGGCGCTACACTACTTGATGAATATAGCTTAATTAATTTATACGGTACTCCCACCTTACTAACTCATGGCGACCTGCTATGTACCGACGATATAGCTTATCAAGCTTTCAGAGAAAAATCACACAGCCAAGAATGGCAAGATAACGTATTATCTAAACCTCTTATTTTTAGAATGCTCTTCGCACGATGGTATCGTTTACGTAGTTTTTTTCATAAAAGAAAAAAATCACAAACTATTATGGATGTAAATTCTGACACTGTAACCAGCGTCATGGAAAAATACCAAGCAAGTCGTTTAATTCACGGCCACACACATCGAGAGGCGATCCATGACTTCCTTGTGCAACACAAACCCGTTCAGCGCTTTGTTTTAAGCGAATGGACCAAAGAGAACGCCAGCGTACTATGCTTTAATCGTTCGGGTTACACCAGCGAAACTATTTAATCATTAATTTTATCGCCGTTTAATAAGCGATAAACAGATAAACAGCCTTCACAACAAAATAGTTTAAGCCCTTCGGTTGTGCTCACCTGAAAACCATCAACTTCAACATCCAACCCACATAAATCACATTTTTTCATCAAACAATCTCTTTCTGCTTAAAACACCTTTCGTACCACGTCATAAAACACCCCATTGCAGGATATTTCCCTGTACGTAAATATGCCAAAGTGTACTCACTATTAATATTTGATTTTAATAACTGCTTAGCTTTTGCTGTACCACAAAAAAGTAATTGGTCGCCTTTTTTAATACTGTAATCAGCTGCCGGCAAAACAGTTTCTTTATCACCCGATTTTATAACAAAAGGCACTAGGTCTAACTCCTTTTCCCTATTTCTAGGGTCGGTAATAATATCTTTTAAAAGAACCTCATCACCTGCATTGAGGCTTTCTATGACCGCACTACTTTTTTCAGCCGTAAAATCAATAGTGACTAATATTGGCTTTTCTCCAGAAATTTTCTTTCTTAATAGTGAGATCACATGTGTTACCACTTCTTTACGCCCTTCTTCTTTTGCCAGTAAATAAGCAAAAAAATGTTTTAACAAAGGTGCAACTAAAAGTAACAATATTTTTCTAGCCGTCACCAAAGTAGGCTGCATAATCATATCTGCATCAGCCATAGTAAAAGCTAATTCATTTTTATGACTATTCTGTCTAACAATGGTAAATAAATCTGAATTTAAACTGCGTGCATTCAATAAAACCCCAAGATTACAACCGTCATCATTGGCTGCCGCTAAAATACCAACAGCTTCATCAATACCTGCCATTTCAAGTGTTTTAGCATTAGTTCCACCAACAATATAGGTTTCGATTTCTTCATCTCGCTTTCTAGAGTGAGGGTCAATGACCGATGTCTTTACCCCATTTTTAGTTAAAACGTGATTAGCTTCCATGCCCATACGCCCATAACCACATATAATCCAACGTCCTACGGGGGGGTGTACATAAGTTTTTAAACTACTATTCTTATCTCCAACTAACCAGTTATTCAGTGCGTAAAACTCTGGGTTATTGATACAAGCATTCAATACTTTGGCAAATGTTTTAAAAGGATCAACAATATGAACTTCTCCACCTAAAGTCGCCAAAGTTTCTTCAAAATCCCTTTCTTTAGACATCGTAATAATCCCGATAGTAGGATTTAACAAACGCACGACAGCGGAGATTTTAAGATTAACATCTTCATTACTCGTTATAGAGACAACCCCTTTGCAACTGGGACTCAAAAGACCTGCTTCAATCAAATAATTAGGGACACTCGCATCAGCACACAGGCCCGGCACAATGCCTTTATAATTTCTTAATAATAATGCCTGAATTCGTTCTTCACTGGAATCAATCACAACAACATTTAAGCCGGCATCATTTAAGCCTCTAACTAACACACTCCCTGTGTCGCCAAATCCACAAACAATATAAAAAGGTCCTACAATTCGTCGCACACTTCGAGCGAAACGCCACTCCTCTACTGCACGTATAAAAAAAGCATTCTGGAATAACCTAATAATACTACCTAAAGCATAAAACCAAGTTACTACACTGACATACAGACAAACAATGGCCCATAGTCGCTGCGCATTACTAAACTCAACAGGAAGCTCTCCAAACCCCGTTGTCGTCGCTGTATAAGTCATAAAATAAAAAGAATGAAAGATACTTAAATACTGAACTTCGCCCGCTACCTCTATCCCTGGTATAAAGCTCATAACGACAATGGCAAGTGAATAAACAATGAGCAAAGTCATTAAGGGCGCGCGCATAGCACGCATAACAATAAAACTAACGCGGCTTAGTTCATTCTTAGAGTTTATATTAGCTGTCATTATCTTAATTTTTTATAAATTGTTACTTTATAAACGTGACATTAGTGTTTCTGACACTAAAATGACCACAGAAATAACATTGGCAATTAAAGCCCCCGTTGCTAATGAGATAATACTAGCTATGACATCAGGGGTAATACCCGTCTCAGCAATATGAACAGCAAATGTCCAATGTAAGGCAGCCGCAATAAGCTCAAAATTTGCAACTAAACTTGTCGCCAACAAAATAGCGCCAATTTGTGACCTATCACCTAATTTCAAGCCCATTGCGATTAAATTTACCACAATAACAGCAAAGAACTCATAGACCCCATGATGAGAGGGGTTATTATATTCACCCAAGACAAACCCTACGTTCAAGGTGAGCGACAATACAATAAAAAACCCAAAAATAACTTTTTCAAAATTCATAAAAACTCATCAATCTAGTAATAAAAGTAATTTCTCATTTTACCTTAATAAAACAATAGTTCATTAAAAAACTAGCCTTCAAGCATCAAGGTTTGCTAATATTGCAGCCAACAAAAACAGTCTGGAGAAAATCATGTCAATTACTGCAATGGATTTAGTTGCTAATGCTAAACAAAAAATCACTGAAATAAGTGTTAGCGATACAAAAAACTGCTTATCAACCCACTTTATTTTAGATGTGCGTGAACCCGCTGAATTTGCAGCAGGACACTTACCAGATGCAATCAATATTCCTAGAGGTGTCTTAGAATTTAAAATAGCTAGTCACCCTACTTTTGTCGGCCAAGAAAAGGCAGATATAATTGTTTACTGCCTTTCTGGCGGGCGTTCAGCGCTAGCAACAGAAGCTTTACAAAAGTTAGGCTACACTAAAGCTATAAGTATGGCGGGTGGCTACTCCGCATGGACAGAAGCAAATTAATACGCTCACATGGAAAAAATAACTTCATTACGTTTAGATAAATGGCTATGGGCTGCGCGCTTTTTTAAGACGCGAAAATTAGCTGCTGAAGCAGTTTCTGGCGGCAAAGTGCAGCTCAATGGTCAGCGCACTAAGCCCAGCAAAGAAGTTAAGATTGGTAGCCATTTACTCATTCATAAAGAGCAATTTTCATGGGATATCACCGTACTCGGCATTAATTCACACCGCAGGCCAGCAAGTGAAGCAGCCTTGCTCTATGAAGAATCAGCAGCAAGTATAGAAAAACGCGAACAGGATATTATTCAGCGCCGAGAAGAGCGACAATTTTTACATGCTGAACCTAGCACACGCCCTAATAAAAAACAGCGCCGCCTTATTCATCAATTTAAACAGTTTTAACTGCTTAAATTTACTACAGACAGCTTGGTGGTTTGGGTAAGCCTGCGATTTTACAAGCATACTTTAAAGGCCCTTCTGGGAATAACTTAAGCAAATATCGACTATTCCCTTTCTCTGCACCTAACTCATTTTTAATCGCTTTGGTAAAAACCCGAGCATTGGGCAAGTATTCATAGTCTTGATAAAACTTCCGAATAAATTTTAATATTTCCCAGTGAGCTAAACTCAGTTCTATACCTTCTATTTTAGCAAGTTGCTGCGCTATTTCTTCTGTCCACTCGGCTTTATCCAGTAAAAAACCTTGCTCTGTTGTCGCTGCCTTTATGTTTAATTCCATGTTTTTATAACACTGTGCTCTAAGGTCAACTCAACAAACCTTGAATAATCAATAACACTGATACACTCTGACAGTTCAGTCTCTGCAATGCCCCTTAACTGAAGGTCTGAACTTAACGCATAAAAACTCACGTTATCTGCCATTTTACGCAGCCTCTCAGAAAAATCAGATTGATTCAGTAAGCTCAAAGTACTACTGTCCATATACAAAACGGCATCACCGTCAGTCACAAATTCCAGAGCCTGTCCTGCATGATTTTTTGAAAAAACAAGGTATAACATCTTAAGCGCCTGAAAAAATTTTAAGGCCAATAACACCTACAATAATCAGAGATATTGAGCTGAGTCGATACATATCTATAGATTCATTAAATAAAAAGATGCCAGCAATGGCAATTCCTGCCGCGCCAACGCCTGTCCATATCGCATAAGCCGTTCCTAAAGGTAAGGTTTTAATTGCCATCATTAAAAAACCAAAACTACCCGCACCTGTTATTGCTGTCACAATAGAGGGGATCAGTTTTGTAAACCCTTCATTATACTTAAGACTTAGAGCAAAAAATATTTCTGCAATACCTGCAGCCATTAAAAACAACCAACCCATCTTTTCTCCTAAAAAAGTCGACTCCAAAATAGATTTTTAGAGCATATACACAGAAAGTATATTATTTTACAATACTGAAGTTAAATACCGTCCTTTTAAAATCAAATCATGTCAGATAGTACGAACTATACACTCAAAAATCCTGCAGAAATCACTCGAAAATTAAACCTAATATTAAAACAAAACTGCTTAATCACAGTTTCTTTTAATCAAGGCCAATCATTTTTTTTAAGTACCTTGCTTGATATTGACACTAAAAAGAAAAAAATGAGTTTAGATTTTGCATCTGATGAGCAATTAAACAAGCAAGTGTTAAAAGCTAGTACGATTACCTTTACAAGCAACGTTGGCGGCGTATCTGTTACATTTACTTTACCAAAAATTTCAAAACCTATACTGGGCCGTAATAAAGCTTTTGTTTTAGACTTCCCTGAAGAGCTGGTATGGCTTGAACGCCGTTCATTTTATCGAATTAAAACACCATTACAAAATACACCTAGCTGTAAATTTTTGCTCAATACCACAGATGAAGACGAGAATGAGCTATCTTATAATTTAAAATTTGACTTACTTGACCTCAGCTTAACGGGTGCTTCATTTGCTTATGATCCGGCACAATATACATTTAATATCTTTGAAAACATAAAAGATATCCCTAACTGTACCATTACTCTCCCCGCAATTGGTCGCTTTTCCGCTACAATAGAAATCCGAAATCAGCGCCCTAAGAAAGTTTCAGAACCCGATAAAGTACAAGTTATAGGCATTAAGTTCCATAAAGTTTCCGGCGCAATAGAATCACAAGTGCAGCGTTATATGCTATCAATAGAACGAGAGAAGCGCAGCAAATTTCAATAATGCCCCCCCCTATGCACTACTAACACGTCACCTAAAACTATGTCAGATAATGATAATTTCACACTTAAAAACAGCAATGAAATTACGAGGAAACTAAATTTATTATTAAAACAAAATAGCTTACTGACCGTTTCATTTAATGAAGGAAAGTCCTTTTTCATCAGCACCCTGATTAGTATTGACTTAAAAAAGAAACAACTCCACCTCGATTCTGCCTCAGATAAAAAAATTAACCAACAACTATACAAAGCTAGTAATATTCTTTTTGAAGCTAAAGTAGGTGGGGTTCAGGTCTCTTTTACACTCGCTAAAATTTCCAAGCCTCTTCTAGGAAAAAGTACTGAAATTATTTTAGCATTCCCCTCAGAACTTATATGGTTAGAACGCCGCTTATTTTATCGGGTTAAAGCCCCCATACAAAATACGCCTAGCTGCCAATTTACCTTAATTAACTCTGCCTCAACTGAAGAACTCCCCCTATCTGTTGTACTTGATATTTATGACATCAGCCTAACTGGGTTTTCATTTATCTACGACCCAGATAAATTTGGCTATGATATTTTTGCTGACATCCAAAACATTAAAGACTGCACTATTATTCTTCCTGGGGTTACTAAACTGTCTATTGATGTAGAAATTAGAAACCAGCACCCATTAAAGGTATCAGCACCTGAAAAAGTTCAAATTATTGGCCTTAAGTTCGCCCCTTTAACCAGTGCTTATGAATCACAAATTCAACGCTACCTACTCTCAGTAGAGCGCAGCAGAATGCAGTAAAATCAACTAAATCATGCCATCAATATTTAATACTGACGTTATTTTTAGTGTTTCTCAGCTCAACAACAAAGCTAAATCACTACTTGAACAGGAGCTTTCCTATATTCAAGTTATCGGAGAGATTTCTAACTTAAGCCGCCCTGCGTCTGGGCACTTATACTTTTCATTAAAAGATGACCGCTCTCAAGTCCGCTGTGCACTATTTAAACGCCAAGCTCAACGCTTAAATTTTACGCCTGAAAATGGCTTACAAATTCTGGTCAATGCCAATACCAGCTTATATGAAGCCCGTGGTGATTATCAGTTAATCATTAATAACGCTCAAGAAACAGGCGATGGCGCATTACAAAAATCCTTTGAGCAATTAAAAGAAAAACTAGCCAACAAAGGTCTTTTTTCAGCTGAGCATAAAAAAGACCTACCTACTATCCCGCAATCCATCGGTATTATCACATCCGCAACGGGAGCCGCTATTCAAGACATACTCTCAGTTCTTAAACGCCGCTTTCCGTCTATCCCCCTTATTATTTACCCTGTAATGGTACAAGGGACTGAAGCCAAATATCAAATTAACCAAGCACTAATAACAGCCAACCAAAGAAAAGAATGTGATGTTATTATTTTAGCCCGTGGTGGTGGTTCTTTAGAGGACCTGTGGGCATTTAATGAAGAAATGGTTGCTAAAGCCATTTTTAAAAGTCGTATTCCCGTTGTTTCAGGAATTGGTCATGAAACAGATACGACTATTGCAGATTATGTTGCTGATTTTCGCGCAGCAACACCAACAGCGGCAGCCGAACATATAACACCCGACGTACAGCACTGGAAAAATCAATTCGCAGCTTATCAGCAGCACTTAAGCCAGTTAATACAAAATAAACTACTCGAACGTGCGCGCCATTTAGACTGGCTAGATAAAAATTTAAACCAACAGCACCCTGGAAAACAGCTGCAAATAAAATCTCAGCGCTTAGCTGAGTTAAACTCACGTCTACAACAAAGTTTACGCCATCATCTAGCACAATCAAAAAACCAGCTTAATAGCCAACAAAGCGCACTAATGCAACTTAATCCTGCTTATAAAGTACAACAATTAAAAGCAAAATTTACTTTACTTAATAGCCGCTTACACAATAATATAAACAGCACATTACAAAAAAACAAAAATCAATTACAGCTATTAAGCACCTCACTTAATATCATTAGCCCTCTTTCTACTCTCGACCGTGGCTATACGTTAACTAGTAGAGAAGCTAGCTTGATTCATTCCAGCCAAGATTTAGAGATTGGCGATACCATTAAAACCCACTTTGCAAACGGCACTGCTACCAGCAAAATACAATCCACTTCTCATGATTAAATTACTTATTAGTTTATTTTTATACGCGCCATTTTTAATCCATGCGCAAAATTTACCGACTCAACTTGCCGTACCAGGCGGCATTGTTAATATTGCCCTAGGTGAAATTAGCTCCCCAGCTCCCAGCGTCACCTTCCAGAAGAAAAAAGTACTGGTTTTAGAGAGTAACCAACAATGGTTTGCTGTTGTGGGGATTCCGCTTAATGCAAAAATTGGTCAACATACGGTTACCGTCAAATCAGCTAAAAAAGAATGGTCGATTCCTTTTAGCATTATCGATAAAGACTACCCTGCGCAATACATCACCCTTAAAAATAAACGCATGGTTAATCCCAACCCTGATGACCTTGCTCGCATTCATAGCGAACGCCCAGCCATCAATAAAGCATTAAATACCTGGAGCTTACAATCTGTTGATGACTTAAACTTCCAAATTCCCGTTATCGGCCGATTAAGCAGTCCTTTTGGCTTGAAACGTTTTTTTAACAAACAAGCTAAAAACCCACACAGCGGTTTAGACATTGCCGCTGTAAAAGGAACTGATATTAGTGCTCCAGCGCCTGGTATCGTTATTAATACGGGGAGTTATTACTATAATGGTAATACTGTTTTTCTAGACCACGGTCAAGGGCTTATCAGCGGCTATTTCCATTTATCAAAAATATCAGTTCAAGCGGGGCAAATCGTTGAACAAGGAACAAAGCTTGGTGAAGTCGGCGAAACAGGTCGCGTAACGGGGCCTCACTTGCATTGGAATATCTATTTGAATAAAACCAAAGTCGACCCTTCTCTCTTTATCCCTAAATTATCCACAGCAAAAAAAATCACCCCAGAACCTAATACTCCCTCAAAGGATTAATCATGCAATTTTCCACAACTCATGACATACCGGGCAAAACAGTGACTGAAAATTTAGGCGAAAACTATCTTGAAAAACACCGCTGGCAATGTCGTACAGTCTAAACATATCGGCCGTGATTTTATGGCCAACCTAAAAAGTATCGTGGGTGGTGAAATTATTGGCTATACAGAAATGTTGGCTGATGCTCGTGATGTTGCTATCGAACGTATGGTAGCCGAAGCACACCAGCGTGATGCTGATGCCATTATCAATGTCCGCTTTACTACTAGCTCTATTATGGGTAATGCTTCGGAGATTTTAGCTTATGGAACTGCAGTAAAATTAAAAAGCTAAGAATTTACTTTTGTTTGTTGCTTGATTTTTTTGGAATACCCTATTCCTTTAGTAACTGACTAAGTACATTTTAAAATACACGACCAGTTTGCCATTACATTCAAATAATAAATCATAATTTTTCTGCCAACAAACACACATAATCAATTGAATTAATTATAAAAATTAAGTTTATATAAAGTGTGAAACAATCGACAAAACACTTTGAGTGATTCCCCTAAACTCTCTCACAACATTTAAAAAGCAGTTGAAGAGGAAATCACCATGAACATTTTATTAGAACTTATCGCGAATTGTGAGCCTATTTTTATTTTCTTTAAAAATAGCTTTTCTTATGTGGGCGGTATCATTGTATTCATGATCTTTTTAGAAAAACTTCGTACTCATTTTTCTGCTAAATATAATAATACTCGCCGCCAGTATCGTTAGATAAAAAGGCTATGTCACCGTTAGGTATTGAAAATACCTGCAAATACAATCATATTGCTGTAGCCCGTATGAAGCTTGCGTAATACGGGGGATTTATACACACAACCTAGAGGTAAAACTTACCTTGAATTTATTTTTTGGTATTTTGTAAGGCAATAACCCGTAATCCCTCCCAGAATTATTAGACCATTACACCGTGCCTACATACCGGCTACATGGTATATGAATATATCCTTTCAAGCAGGCTTATTTTTCCACACTTAAGGGTGACATAGCCAATAACAATGACGAAACTGATCAAAATTTTATCTGCGAGAAGATTTCAGAGACTTCAGGAAAAAATTGGCTTAAATCGTAAATTAGAGCGACCGTAAAGGAATGTGATAATAACTTTCCTGACCATTTTACCCAGCGAGGCAGTGCTCTTTTGGCTTTCTTTTTAGAGCTATCGACTAGCCCCTCTTGCCATTGCGAACCTAAAGCACTAAGCATTTTTCCTCTAATTTCATCCGCATAAGATTGCCCTTCTAGGCTATCTGCAATTTCTATTTTCTTGCCATCATAAGTATAGGCTTTTAGCGCATACCACACCTTTGTCGTATTACCTGATGTTGAGGATGCACCTTGTTCAACTAAAATATCAGCAATATTATCTATTGCTATAAATTCTTCTAATTTAAAACCTAAAATTATCTGTCGTTTACGAATACCCGCTAAGCCAACCTCAACAGTCAGACTATTTATAACAAGAAACAAACCTAACAAAAATAATCCGACTGCAAACAATGCAACATAACTTTTTACTAACAGCATAGTAACCGGAAGAAAATCAATAAAATTACTAAAAAATAAATAAGAAAAAACGCCCAAAAATATGCCGAAAAACATTATTACACTGGCCATTATTTTTGATCGCCCATAACCAAAGTGAAACTCAGTACCTGAGGAAGTTTGTTGAATGTCTGGTATGGATGCTTCTCCTTTGTTATTACTTTCTATTCGCTCTGATGTTTGTGCTGCAATATGATGGCTAACAGCGCCCCTTACTTCACTAGCTGCTTCCATCGGTAGCTCAAAAGTTCTGTCATAATCAATCCCTGGAACCGGTATTTTAATATGCAGTTGCCAAAAGTGATAATCACCACTTTCCTCTTCTGAAATAGGTAAGCCGCTTGGCGGAGCAAATGAGAAGTTGACTCGTATTTTTTTTCGCCCATGACGCTCTGGTTTTAAGCTGATTTGATCTTGCCAGATAAGCTGCTCATGTGAACTTGATTTTCCATCACTCCCTCGACTAACATAGCGCCGCTTACAGGATAGACTAATATCAGCCTGA
>JAQRMR010000005.1:12614-14069 GCA_028599115.1 Methyloprofundus sp. | reverse complement strand
GACGATTCCAAATCTCTCCGGACCATGCGCCCGTGCGCTTTATTCGGCTCCACATATCAGTATAAAAAGCTTTATCTTGACGGCCTGAGTTAAGTATCTTAGGCGTTTTTCCAATCACCTCTTGGGAGCTATAACCGGTGATTTCGGAAAAAGCTTGATTCACACGCAAAATAATATTTTTATCATCAGTAATTAAGATTCCTTCCTGAGCCTCAAAAGAGGCGGCGGCAATTCTTAGGTCTGCTTCCGCTGTTTTTTGCTCGGTGACCTCTCTAAAAATGATTAATAAAGCCTCAGGTTGATTTTGAGTATTAAACACAGGAATTTTGCGGGCTTCAAAGAAGCGTTTTGCTCCCTTTTCGTCAGTGATGACTTTGCTGTAAAAAATTAAATTTTTTTCTTGCCAATGGTCGTTGTTATCGGATAAATAATGATTGTAAGCAATACTAAAATTCAGGTGTTGTTTGATAAGGTCTTTTTCATTTGCACCTTGCCATGGAATACCTTGCAGGTGAAAAAGTTTTTCAGCAGCATCATTAATAATTAACCAATGACCTTTTACATCTTTGAATACTATCGGGTCAGGTAGAGATTTAATCATTAATTGAAAGCGGTGTTCATTTTCAATAAGTTTGTTAGTTGCTTGGCGAGCACGAGATGTATTTGCAAGTGCTAAAGCAGCAAAAATGAGGAATAAAGTGACTAATGAGACAATAAGGGAAAGGCTATCGGGCGTAAAAATACTTGGTTCTAAAACTTTATTGGGCGATTTTACAAAGTAAGTGGCTGCAATCGCCGTGTAGTGCATACCTGAAATTGCAGCCCCAAGTATCACAGAAACTAAGGTGATACCTTTTTTATTATAATTAATGGACTGTTTAACTGATAAGGCGATGTAAGAGAGGAAAACAGCCACCAAAAGGGAAAGTATGAAAAGAGATAAATCATAACGAAGTGAGCCACTTAGTTGCATTGCGGCCATCCCAGAATAATGCATTGTGCCTATACCGGAGCCGAGAAGTAAACTAGCAAAAAATGGGGAAATGTGCCTAATGTTATGATTCCACGCAATGCCAAAAGCAGCACCACTGGCTAGAATGGCAGGTATCATAGAAAAAATGGTAATCCAAAGGTTATAACTGACATGGCAGGGCAAACGTAGTGAAAGCATGCCAATAAAATGCATTGCCCAAGTGCCTAAACCTAAAATAAGAGAGCTAATAAAGCTCCAGATGAATTTAGACTGGATATCTTGGGATGACTGAATGCGGGAGGATGCTTTTAGTGCTGCATAGGCTGAAAAAATCGCCAGAAAAACAGAAACAATCACCCAAAAGAAGTTATAGCTAGGCTGATAGAGCTGGTTTAAATCAGGTTGGCTAAATAGTGTTGAAATTGTATCAATCATTGAGTGAAGCCTATCGCATGTTTTATTGTTTTATTGTTTTATTGTTT
>JAQRMR010000005.1:0-12514 GCA_028599115.1 Methyloprofundus sp. | reverse complement strand
TGTTTTATTGTTTTATTGTTTTATTGTTTGGGTGATTTTTAAATAAAAAGCTTTTTTATAAAAGGCTTATTGATTATGCCTTAAGCCTTTTATAGATACAAAAATAAAGCCTATTTTTTTAGTGTATTTATGCGTTTTTGTGTTCTGATTTTTGAAACAGGGCTTTTAATTTAACAAAGATAACTTTGATGCCACGCCATAATTTGGGTAATAGCCATATCATCAATAGGATAAAAACTATCAGTAACGCAAGAAAAAGTAGCGGGTAATTTAATGCCACCCATAAACCACCAAAAACACTTATATCCTCTAAGATTGAAGCCGTCCAATTACTAAACGGTTCAGGTGATGTATTAATTAAAACACGGCTACCGGCTTTAACAGAGTGTGTGCCTAAGGCCATGCCACCGCCTAAAATACCAGCAGCCACACCGGCAGCGGTAGAGATATCGCCCACGGAGCCTGCTGCTAACAGTACTGCTGCAGGAACCCTGACAAAGGTATGAATCATATCCCAGCCGGTATCAACGCCGGGGATTTTATCAGCGAAAAATTCAACTGCATACATTAAGCCTGCAGCACCAATGACCAGTGGGTTACTGAGTACCTCTAGGCCAGGTGGTAAATCAATATTACCGGTTGCGGCTGTTAGGCCTAAGGTTAAAATAGCCGCATAAAGATTAATGCCGCTTGCCCATGCTGCGCCCATGCTTAATGCAAGTAATTGAACGATTTGGTTGTAATCTTCCATAGTGATATTGTTTAGCTTAGTTGAGGGTTATACCCATCACAATAAGTTTTTATTTTAATCTCCTCATCCTAGCCTTCTCCAGCAGGAGAAGGAATAACGTAACTTCTCATTATCCACAGGGTTGAGCTCCTGAATAAATGGAACGCAGGTCTTTAGCCTGCATTGATTCAGCGGCAGGCTAAAGACCTGCGTTCCAGTGCCCGTTGATAATGATAAGTTACGGAATAATGAGCTAACTTATTGGGGTTAGTGTTATTTTTGCTTCCAAGTTGCGCCATCTTGGTACCACCAGCCAGACTGGGCATGCTTTACCCAGCTCCTAGAAAAGGTTGCTTTGATTTGCGCATGCCATTCTGGATGTCCATTTGCATTGGCAATCGCTTGATATAAGTTATTTCTATCAGCATTTTCAGCAGTAATCAGTTTCTTAATGGTATTACGCTCTTTTAAAGGTGCTTGCCCACGGCTACTTAATAAACCATTACTATTGATAGCAATGAGCCCAGACCGATAATAGGGCGCTAATGAAGAAAAGCGTGCTTTCATGCGCGCTCTAATTTGCCTTATTTCTGAATTGTTAACCGATAGGTTGGCTTCCGCATGTGCTGAAGCAATGAAAATAGATAAAGTATTATCAACAACTCGATATAAGCTCACTTGCCATTGAGGTAACAATGCGGGAAGTTGATTAGAGCTTTGATCTTTTTCTTCCTCTTGCTGAATACCTTGAATGATCTCATCAGCTACTTTTTCAGTGGCAGCAGCAGGGAAGTATATATTGATGGTAACGCAAGCGGTTAATAGTAAAACACTTGCAACAGACAATCTTTTCATAATAATTCCTAATAGTTAGTTGCTTGGGTCAATAATTATTTCATCAGGGCTGGTAATTCTTTCTAGCCTATTTAATAGAGTGTGCCAATCCACACGTGTGTTAAATCCTATAATATCTATTCTAGGAATGCTTTTTCCTTGCACTAAATAGTAGCCTTTTTTTGCCGCAGATGCTCCCATTAATTGGCAAACGCCATCATGTAAATAACAGCCAATACCTAATTGCTGATAGTTAAAACCATCAAACCAGCTTAAAACACCGCGAGAGATAGCATCAGCGGCATTGCTTCCGCCTAATCTAGCAATATTTCGTACCGCTTTATGACTAATCAGGTGCTTGGATGAGTCATTTTCTGGTGTACCTAGCCAAGCAAAAAAGCGCACAGGCTGCCAGTTTTCGAGATAAACATCATGCGCAAAGCCAGAGAGTCGGCCTTGAATATTACCCACTTTAAATTTTTTTGTGACTTGATTAAGGTCTAGGTTATCAAAGTCTAAAGTAATGTAAAAGCGAGAGAAATCAGTGAATAAACCAGAGGAAGCAAGCTGAGTAATCGTGACTTCACCATCAAATAGCTGCATTTTTAAACGACCATTTAATTTCAGCGTTTTATTTTGGTAGGTTACTGAAGGAATATAACCATTCATCGTGCCACTTAAAGTATTTTCCCAGCCCATTGCCATAGATAATTTATCTAAAGCGATATCATTAAGCCGAGCGCGTAAATGAATAGTGGGGCCTTGATGAGTATTCTTTTTAAATTCAAACTGTTCAATATTTAGCGTGCCATCGAGTAGTGCTAATTTTGGAGAATTTAATAAACTGATATGCTGAGTGCTAACAGAAAAATGAATGGCTCCCTTATCAAAGGGGATGCCTTTAATATGGAGTGATTGCCAATTGAGTGATGAGGTTTTTTGTAGGGATAATGCGGGGCTCCAGTTGATTGTGCCAGCTAAATTCTGTGCATGAAAACGCTGCTTGCTATCATTAATAACGACAGAATTTAATTGCGTTTTGGAATGTTGCAAGGCGTTGTTTTTTATTTCTAAATGTGTAGATAGCTCGCCTGTTAGAGAAAGGCCCTCGAGCTCTGAGCCTTCAATAAAGGGGGATAAGTAGGTCGATGAAAGCTTATTTAACTGCTTGGAATGAACATCTATCGTTGCGTGATTAAGCTGTAAATCTTGCTGATATGCAATGTTTCCTTCTGCATGAATACTGGATTCAAGATGGTTTAGCGTTGCTGATTGAATATTAATTATTTTTTGTTGTGGTTTTAGCTCTCCAGAAGCCGATAAACGCATAGCTTGTTGCTGGTTAAGCTCTAAATAAACAGGTTCTATATAGATAGCGCCAGCGTTTAAGACTTGCTGTGTTTGCCATTGCCATTTTTTGCTTGTTTTGTTAAGGTAAAAGAACTTTGTAAGCTAACATCTTCGCTGGCAAGTTGTCCTTGTTTGTCTTGTAGAGAAAGTTGCGTGATTAATGCGTTAATAATTGCTTGCTCTAAGCCAGACATATCCCCCTTTAGCTGGATGTTGCTTTCTATAGTGCCAGATAAACTTTCTAATTGATTGAGCTGTACAAAGCGGTTAATTTTTTGCGCGTTAAGTTGCTTAGCATGAATGTTGGCTTGCCAATGTCCGGATTTTTCTGTTGCGGAGAGGCTGATTTTTCCACCGAATAAATGTAAATCACGCAATGTAAAGCGAGCTTGTTGGTTTTTAACGTGCAAAGAAAAATCCAAGTTTTGTTTTTTAAATAACTTAGTGTGCAATGATGCTTTACCGCGCTGACAATGAATCGCCCCAGCTTGCCAAGAAAATTGCAGGCATTGAACTTGCAGTAATTGAATGTTTTCCAATGCTTTAGGGAGCTTTAGACTTTGAGCGCTTAATGAGAACTGCGCTTTTGGGCTATTGATTTTAGAAAGGCTCAGCTCCGCTTTAGAGAGAGTCCAGTTGTGGGCGGAAATGCTATCGACTGTAAAATTAATGGTCTCTATTGCGTAGGCGGCGGGCAGGTAAAGTAAAAAGCTACTTAGCAGCCATTTAAAAATAGTATTCATGAATTCATCAATATTAGGCCATTGCAAATATTAGTTGAGACATTTTTTAATCACCAGCGCTATTTTGTGTATCATAAATTGCAGTTTAGCTGTTTTACACGGTAAGCAAAACTAATTAACTGAGAATGCTTGTTAAAGGGTTATACAGCTTATCAAAAGAAAATATAAGGAATAAGAATGTATTCAAGGGTGTCAGTTGGTTTGAAATTTGTAGGAATATGGGCGGTATTATTAAGCTTATGTTTTTATAGTACGGTTTCTACGGCAAAATCTGAGCAAAAAAACTTTGGTTATGGGCAGCAATATGTCTTTTTACAATCAGGTTATGGTGTGGGTTTTGAATTTGATTTTGTGGGTTCTGGGGATGGGGGTGACGTGGGTTATGTAGCCACTTTTCCTGGGTTTGCTGTGGGTATCTCAGATATTTTTGCAGAGGATAGCTGGTATAGCGGTAATTTTGATTTAGTTTTACAGGCTGAATTAATTAAAAACTTTCAACCCGTTGATGGTTACTCTGTGGGAGGGGCTTTTTTATTTCGTTATAATTTTTTGGCCAGTAAAAAATTTGTTCCTTATGTTGAACTGGGTGTTGGGTTTGGCTATTTGGATTTTAACTTACAAGACCAAGTGGATGGCTTTGTGTTTTCGCCACAAAGCAGCTTAGGCGCGCATTATTTTATAACGGATGATTTCGCGATTAATGGTGCTTGGAAAGTGCATCACATGTCTAATTCGGGCTTAGAGCAGCCGAATAATAGTATAAATGCCAATGTGTTTTTATTGGGTGTGAGCTATTTCTTTAAATGATTAAGCGCTGCGTAAACACTGCCCGCTTTGGGCATCATAAATAGCCGTAGGTTGTTGTAACCGACTGGTTTCTCCTGCCAAAACATAAACGTCTTTAGCAGAAAAATGTTGGCGTACCGCAAGTGCTGATCTTGCAGGTGCTTGCTGGCTAATATTCGCACTCGTAGAAATAATAGCGCCACCAAATTGATGGCATAACTGTTGCACAACAGGGTGCGCGCTAACACGGACAGCGAGTGATGAATGTTGACCTTTTAAATAATCTGGAACCCATAATTGAGCTGGGACTACCCAAGTAACAGGGCCGGGCCAACTCGGCAATATGCGCTGTAACATGGCATCGCTAGGTTTAATAAAAGGAGTCAGTTGTGCATAGTTGGCAGCAATTAAAATTAAACCTTTGTGAATAGGGCGTTGCTTAATGGCTAATAACTGCATGGCTGCCGTTTCACTAAAAGGATCACAGCCTAAGCCATAAACCGATTCGGTTGGATAAGCAATAATGCGGCCTTGGTGTAAGGCGCGGCTCGCCATACGGGTTTTAAAAGAGGGTAGCTTATTCAACGGCAAAATCCACGATGTCTTTGAGTTTACTATTCATTTTCTTGGCAAATTCATTTAATTGTTGGTCGTCGCTATTCGTCGGCATTAAATGAGTTCTAACGCGTATTTTTCCTTGATATTCATAGACAATGACATTACAAGGCATGTGACGAATGCTTTCAGGGGATAATTCCAATAAGGTTTTTGCATGCGTGAGGTTACAAAATTGCAAGGTATCGTAATTAGGAAAGTTTTTTGTTCCCCGATCTCGAATAACCTTACCAACACGGCTATGCCCAGTAATTCTAAAATTATTTTCGGAAATCGCAATTTCCAATTCCGCTAATACATCATCATAAGGTTTTTGTGTTTCTGCTTGGTAATAAGGCACAAAGTCGCCTTGTGGCTGAGTCGCGCAACTTGTAATCAAGAGTAAGCTTGCGATAATAGCGACATAGGCTGATTTTTTAGCTCTTTTGAATTTTAAGGGGAATAACTTCATGACTCATTTTAGCACCGATGAATAAGCAAGCAAAAGTAAGTGGCGTTATCTTGGCTGGTGGTTTGGCGCGGCGTATGCAACAGCAAGATAAAGGCTTGGTTTTATTTAATGATAAACCCATGATTGAATATGCAATTCAAGCGATTGCACCGGTTGTTGATGAGTTATTTGTTAATGCTAATCGACATATGAGTGACTATGAAAAATTTTCTTACCCTGTTATTAGTGATGAGAATCAAGATTTTGCAGGGCCGCTGGCAGGTGTGTATGCGGCTTTAACAGCCTGTCAATATAAGGTTTTATTGGTTGTTCCCTGTGATTCACCTTTTATGAATGCTAGCAGTTTGCAATGTTTAATAGAGCAAAGAGCAAAGCAAGATGCAGATATTGCTGTGGCTTTTGATGGTGAGCGAATTCATCCAGTGTTTATGGCGATAAAATCATCACTCAAAGATAGCTTACAAGCTTATTTAGCATCGGGAGAACGAAAAATTGATCGCTGGTTTGAACAGCACCATTGCATTAAGGTTGATTTAAGATCAAGTCCTGATATTTTTCTTAATATTAATACTTTAGAGCAATTAGCTGAGCTGGATACAAGTAAATGAAAAAACCAGAAATGACAGATGCGGGGTTGAGCGTATCAACAACCGTGATAGGAATTGACGAAACGGGTGCGGAACGTGAGTTGCAATTAGTGGGTGAGCGAGCATTAACCATTTATGTTGATAAGCAAGAAATTGTTACCTTAATGACTATCGGCTCACACCCTGAAATATTAACCTTAGGCTATTTAAAAAACCAAGGCTTTTTTGCAAGTATCGATGAAATTAAAGTGGTGCAAGTGGATTGGGAAACCGAATCCGTTGCCGTAGTGACTAAAGCAGAAAGTAGTGATTTTTCTGAGCAAATGTCGCGACGTACTGTGACGACAGGTTGTGGACAAGGGACCGTATTTGGCCGCTTAATGGATAAATTGCAAAATATTCAAGTGCCGCAAAATACCATCTTACAATCAACTCTGTATGCTTTATTAGATTCAGTCAAAGCACATAATGAAGTTTACAAAAAAGCCGGCGCGGTACATGGTTGCGCTTTATATTCAGCTTCTGAGTTAGAGATATTTGTTGAAGATGTCGGCCGACATAATGCCGTGGATGCGATTGCAGGTTATATGTGGCTAAATGAGATTTCTGGTGAAAATAAAGTCTTTTATACCACAGGGCGGCTTACCTCAGAGATGGTGATTAAAGTTGCGCAAATGGGTATCTCCACTCTATTATCACGTTCGGGAGCCACACAAATGGGTTTAGATATGGCAAAAATGTCCGGTGTTACGCTGATTTCTCGCTCAAGAGGAAAACACTTTATGGTGCTTAATGGCGCAGAAAATATTGAATTTGATGTGGACAGTTTATAAAACTTACTGTGCTTGGTGTTAGCTAGAGTAGGGTTAATATCATCAGGTTTATATACAAAAACTATTCTGACACAAGGGGGTAGAGCTATTATACAAAATGGTGATTGTTCTTAATTATGGTTTTGATAAAACATAGATTAAAAATTCTTCATATTCTCCTATAGTTCATGGAAATATAGAGGGCGAGTAAGTTGCTATAAGAAAAGGGTTGGTTGAAATTTTAGACGGTACGCGAGTAATACCAAGGCATATTACGAATTGGCCAAAAGAAGACTAAAGTTAATCAAAAAGCCAGCTGACCATTTAAAGAAAAATATGGATAAATAGCCATATAATTGTTACTCTGCTGTTATGAGTAAATCAAACTTTGAATGGGATGAAACAAAAAACATTGAAAACCAGCGAAAGCATGGAATTTCATTTAACGACGCTCAATTTGCGTTTATGGATGAAAATCGTGTAATTGCTGAAGATTTAGCCCATAGCCAAAAAGAAAAGCGCTACTATTGCTTTGGTTTAAATCGAGATAAAACAGGAGTCCTAACTGTTCGTTTTACTTATCGTTCTGGGTGTATCCGAATTTTCGGTGCAGGTTATTGGCGGAAAGGAAAAAAAACTTATGAGCAAACAAATTCAATATAGCAATGAACCCATTGGTGAGTTTAAACTGGTAACTGACTTTTTACCTTCTCCCTCTGAATTAGCTTTAAAAAATAAAAACACAAAGATTACTATTTCTCTTAGTTCAGATAGTTTGTCTTATTTTAAAGATATTGCAGAAACACATCACATGCAATATCAAAAAATCATTAGGCAATTACTTGATGAGTATGTTGAAAACCAAAGAAAAATGCTAACCAAAAAATCCAGCTAACCATTTAAGGCGTTATGTCTTTTGCAAAAAGCCGCAAAAGCCGAGCCACTTTAAATGGCATCTGATTTGGTCGTTCAGGCTGTAGGAAAACCTAAAAATAGCTGTTATTCTTAAAAATACGATTTTTAACTAATTGATATTAAATAAGTTAAATTTCCAAAAAATGAATTTTTATAGAAAAAGAGGTTTTCCTACAGCCTCGTTATGCATTGGGGTTCTTATGGATATGAAATATAAATTTCGTTTGGTGTTTTTTCATTCCAGCTCAGTAGGGCGGATGGCGCAAGCTTATCCTCTCATATTAGAGATTTATGATAAGCAGTTACACATAATTTTGTACAGTCTCAGGGATAAACAAACTAGTTGATTTTCCCTGTATCTGACTTAGCGCAAGGATATGCTTTCTGTGCGTCCTTTCGTAGTAAAAGTTAGCTTATTTTCACATGCTAACCAACCTAAAGCGCGTTGAAGTTCATTTTTGCTTAGGCCGGTTTCAGTCGCAATTTTATTTGCACTCGCTGGGCCGTTGTCGTTGAAAAAGTTCCAGATTAAACCTGCGTAGGTTCCAATTGAATCGCTCATGTATATACCTTTAATAAAATAAAAAAAATAAATCAAGGGTTAGCTAGCTTGTTTTTTTGTTTCCCTAATTAAGTAATGAAGAATATGAATCATTGTACAATATGCGGTTTATACATGCACACAAACTAATCTTGAGAGCTAATCATGAACATTCAAAGTCATTTTGCTGATATTGATACACCAACAGGTGTAATGCGTACTTATATTCATCGTCCTGTAGGTGAAGGTAGTTACCCTACTATTTTGTTTTATTCAGAAATTTTTCAACAAACGGGGCCTATTGAACGTGCTGCAAAATTGATGGCAAGCCATGGTTATGCTGTCTTGGTGCCTGAAGTATTTCATGAGCTTAATCCTATTGGTACCGTATTAGGCTATGACGATGCGGGTCGTGAAAAAGGCAATGCTGATAAACATGCTAAAGATGTGCAAGGTTATGATACTGACAATATCGCGCTCATCGATTTTGCCAAGCAACAAGAGTGGTGCAATGGTCAGATTGGTGCAATGGGTTATTGTATTGGTGGACATTTAGCATTTCGCGCGGCACTGCAAGCTGAGGTCAAAGGTGCCGCCTGTTTTTATGCCACTGATTTACATGTTCAAGTTATCCCTAATATGTCTGGGCAACATAGTATGGAACGTTTGGATGATATTAAGGGTGAGTTACTGATGATTTGGGGTAAGCAAGATAATCATGTTCCAGCGGCAGGCCTTGCTAAGATTTATAAAGAACTCAATGAAACTGACGTCAGGTTCACATGGCATGAGTTTAATGCTGGACATGCCTTTATGCGTGATGAAGGTGATGGTGGCCGTTATGATGCTCAAACTGCTCAATTAGGTTATCAGTTAGCACTTAATTTATTTAGTAGAACATTACGGTAGTCGTTTACGTGGCATAAGACAGCCAGCTTGAAGTTTGAAGAAACTAGAGGCAGGTCTTCGGTTTATGATTGAAGACCTGTTAGATGTGAATTAAAAAATCAGATTTTTTAGGTTCGGTGTATCTATATTTTTGAAGGAGACTGAAGGTGGTCGTTACTAGTCTGATTTGCGAACGAGTGAGTATTGCTTGGAAAGTAATTAATACCGGAGTATGCTGAAAAAAAACGGTTAGCTGTTTAAGGCGGGGAATTGGTAGTTTGATAGCTCCTATGCTTTGACGTTGCGAAAGTAGTTTTTGTAGGTTGATGGGGTGCGAACCCTCAACAATTGAGATGACATAAACGTCTGATTGTTGGGGTTCGCAAGTTCTTCTTAACCTACGAATCTAGCTTTTTAGAGATATTATTAAATGCTTTCCCAGGCTAGTGAAAACGATAACGCTCAAGCGCTCTCGCTTTAAGTGGAAAACAGAAAAACTAATGATTCTGAGGACTTAGTCATGAAATATATTCGGTTTTTTGAAACAGTCGGTATGCAGGATGTTGGCTTGGTGGGTGGTAAAAATGCGAGCCTCGGAGAAATGTATCAGAGTTTATCGCAGCTAGGTGTTAATGTGCCTAATGGTTTTGCGACTACGCGTGATGCATATTTATTATTGTTGGCGCAAAATAATCTTGAGCAGCGTATTGAAGCATTAATTGGTGGGCTAGATGTGAGCAATATCACGCAATTGCAAGCCTGTGGTAAAGCCGTGCGCGAGTTAATATTAAATGAACCTTTGCCTGATGCTTTGGTACTCGAAATGCGTGCTGCTTATGAGCAATTGTCGGAAGGTTATGGTGATAGACAAACGGATGTTGCCGTGCGCTCTTCTGCGACCGCTGAAGATTTGCCTGATGCCAGTTTTGCGGGGCAGCAGGAGAGTTTTTTAAATATTCGCGGGGAACTCTCTTTAGTAATTCATATCAGGAAGTGCTTTGCTTCCCTGTTTACCGACCGTGCGATCAGCTATCGGTATAGTCGCGGCTTTGACCATCGCAAGGTCGCGCTTTGTGTCGGTGTGCAAAAGATGGTTCGTAGTGATCAGGCCAGCAGTGGCGTGATGTTTACGCTGGATACCCAAAGCGGTAGTGAGCATATTATTATGATCAACTCGGTTTTCGGCCTAGGGGAAAATATGGTCGGCGGACGGGTTAATCCTGATGAGTTTTATGTGTTCAAGCCGACCTTAAAACAAGGTAAAACTGCGATCATTAAACGCCAGCTTGGCTCCAAAGAAATGAAGATGGTCTACGATGATAAGCTCAAAACCTTGAATGTTTCAACTACCCAGAGTGAGCGTAATCAGTTTTCTTTAAGCGATGATGAGCTAATCACTTTAGCGGAGTATGCCTTGGTGATTGAAACGCATTACTCAGTGCCTATGGATATCGAATGGGCTAAAGATGGTGGCAACGGTAAGCTGTATATTGTTCAGGCACGACCTGAGACAGTGCATTCTCAGCGCTTGCGCTCTAAAAATGCGCATCTTATCGAAAAATATAAAGTCAAAGAAGATACCTCAAAACGTAGGCAACTGGTCGGTGGGCGAGCGATTGGCGAAAAAATAGGTGTTGGTGTTGTTAGGGTGATTCGTGATTTAAGCTACGCATCGCAGTTTCATGCGGGTGAAGTGTTAGTAACGGATATTACTGATCCTGACTGGGAACCGCTGATGAAAAAGGCCGCTGCTGTGGTTACTAATAAAGGCGGGCGCACTTGTCATGCAGCAATTGTCGCACGGGAAATCGGTGTCAGTACCATTGTCGGTAGTGTTAATGCCACTGAAGCACTTAAAGAGGGTGTCGAAGTGAGCGTGTGCTGTGCGGAAGGTGAGGAAGGTAATGTCTATGAGGGGCGAGTTGATTTTGAGATTGAGACAATTGATCTCAGTGATATACAGGAGCCTAAGACCAAACTGTTTATGAATGTGGGCAATCCTGAACAGGCGTTTGCCGTGGCAACTATCCCTAATGAAGGGGTGGGTTTGGCGCGTATGGAATTTATTATTAATAATCATATCAAAGCGCATCCTATGGCATTGTATGATATGTATCTAGGGCGATTTGTTAAAGGCAATGAACAGATTAAGCAGTTAATGTGTGGTTTTTCTGATCCAAAGCATTATTTTGTCAATAAGCTGTCTGAAGGTATCGGTATGATTGCCGCCGCGTTTTATCCCAAACCTGTGATTGTGCGCACCAGTGATTTTAAGTCGAATGAATATAAGCATATGCTCGGTGGAGCAGCTTATGAGCAGGATGAAGAAAACCCGATGATCGGTTTTCGTGGTGCTAGCCGTTATTATTCTGATAGTTACCGAGAGGCATTTAAATGGGAATGTGAAGCTCTTAAAAAAGTGCGTGATGAGATGGGATTAAGCAATGTTAAGCTGATGCTGCCTTTTGTTAGAACGCCGGAGGAGGGAAGGCGAGCGATTGCATTGATGAATGAGATGGGCTTGGTACAGGGTAAAAATGGCCTGGAAATTTATGCTATGTGTGAGATTCCCAGTAATGTTATTCTGGCAGATGAGTTTTTGAATGTGTTTGATGGTTATAGTATTGGTTCCAATGATCTAACCCAGCTGACCTTAGGCGTGGATAGGGATAGTAGTTTGGTTGCTCATATTTTTGATGAGCGGAATATGGCAGTTAAACGCATGCTGAAAATGGCTATAGATGCCTGTAAGAAAAAGGGTAAATATATCGGTATTTGTGGTCAGGCACCTTCCGATTACCCTGAAATAACGGAGTTTTTAGTTGAAAATGGCATTGACTCTATTTCGCTGAATCCTGATTCGGTGTTGAAAATGCGGCAGGTTGTGGTCGAATTGGAAAAGCGTTTGTCATAGTGATTCGTTTGAGCTTGACTGGCTTTGCTTTGCAAGCAAGGTGGCGATTTTTTGACCTACACTATTTGATTAAGTGTGGAAAAATAAGCTAGCTTGAAAGGGTTTGATTTATATACCATGTAGCCCGTATGTAGGCACGGAATATGGGAGGAGCGTGCAAGGCATTGTCTTGCACAATACCGAAAAATAGAATCAAGGTAAGTTTCACCTCTCGCTTATGTGTATTAAATATCCCGTATTACGCAAGCTTCATACGGGCTACAGCCACATAATTTTATTTGCAGGTATTTTACGGTGACCTAGCCAAAAAATAAACCTAAGCTCATGATTTTTGCTAGGGTTGCCACT
>JAQRMR010000049.1 GCA_028599115.1 Methyloprofundus sp. | reverse complement strand
AAAATGCACTGAGAAAAATAAAGCTGAGTGACTCTGGGTTCATAATAAGCACATAATATGGATTAAATATAACTTGGGATTGTACATGTTTTAGCTCTTAATAGTTTCTTATTCCATTGGCTGTAATGGCTAGATTTATTTTGCGGTTTTAACCTCTCTATAGTGATGCTAAAATGTATCAATGCAAGAACTTACTACTCTAAAATTAATTGACCGTATCAGTACATTATTACGTGCTGAACAGCGCAAAAAATTTTCTGCCCTTGGCTTACAGCCTGTCCATGTGCAGACACTCGACTATTTGGCTAGCTGCAACCGCTTTAGTGATACGCCTGCAGCTGTGACTGATTACCTTGGTTTAACTAAAGGGACTGTCTCTCAAACTTTACAGGTTTTAGTTAGAAAAGGTTTTATTGAAAAAAAACAAGATGAAACTGATAAGCGTATCGTTCATCTACAAATTTTAGCTGCAGGGCAAGAACTACTTTCTAGCATTACTCCTTTTGATGTCTTCATCAAAGCAGAAGAAGCCATTGCAAATAAACAGTTTGATTCTATCAGTGCCGCTCTTTATGAAGCACTTGTTGCTTTGCAGCATGTAAATGGCTCAAGTAGCTTCGGACAATGTAAAAACTGTATTACTTTTAGTGAAGAAAATGATCACTATTACTGCCTTTTAATGCAACAACCCTTAAGCCAGTCTGATATTGAGAAAATTTGTCGTGAATATATCTCAGTGACAAACTCTGGATTAGTTTGATCCCAATTTAAATACTTAATACTAGGAATAACATGTTTGATCCAAAATCAATTGACGATATCGCTTCACGTTTAAGCGATGCAATCCCACCCGGTTTAAATACTTTTAAAGATGATATGGAAAAAAACTTCCGTGCCATTTTACAAAGTGTTCTAGGTAAAATGGAATTAGTAACTCGTGAAGAGTTTGAAGTACAAAAAGGTGTTTTAGCTAAAACTCGCTCTCGTCTTGAAGCACTTGAAAAACGCGTTGCTGAAATGGAAGAAAACCTTTCTAAATAGCTCTTATTCATGTGATGAGCTCCACTCATCACATGTTAATTCGTTCAATTAAACCGCTATTTCGCTCTACTTTTCTATTAACTGCCTCAGTAAACACAGTTTTATTCGATGCTATTTGTATTTTATTTTTAGCACGAGTAACTCCTGTGTAAATTAACTCTTTAGTTAAAATAGGCGTTATTTTTTCTGGCAAGACTAGCAAGACTTCTTCAAATTCTGAGCCTTGACTTTTATGTATCGTCATTGCAAAAACTGTTTCGCAATGAGGTAACCTTGCTGGTAAGTATTTTTTTACTGAGCCATCAGGCATTAAAAAACAAACAACCAATTTATTTTCATCGAGTAAGCAAATCCCAATATCCCCATTATATAAATCGAGTGCAGGTGAGTTTTGAGTGATTAATATAGGTCTGCCAATATACCAATCCGTTGTCGCCATCACTTTTTTAGCCTTTTTAAGACTCTTCAAAGTGCGGCTATTAATATCTTCAACACTAAACCGACCTTTCCTCGTTGCACATAACACCTGAAAACGGCTGAATTCTGTATAAATACTTTTAAAGTCAGCATCATCCTTAATAAGTTTAAAATAATTAATTTTTTTCTCGACAATATAATCAATTAAATCACTATCTAATAAGGAAGCATCATTATGTGCTGCCTCAACTATCTGCCAGGCTTCCTCTGAGTTTTCCTCATTTATTGCTACAGCTAAGTGCTTAATATTTCCTGAAAAACGGTATGATTTTTTTAATTCTTGTGTCTCTGTTATTAAAGCTTCACTTAGATCCGAAAGAACCGAGCCGGTTTCAACAGATGAGAGTTGATGCTTATCCCCTAGCAGTATTATTCGAGAATTTTCCGCTAATGCACTAAATAATTTTCCCATCAAAGGTAAATCAATCATTGATGCTTCATCAACAATGATTAAATCAAAGGGAAGTCTTTGGCATTGATTATATTTAAAGTAAGGGGAGAAGCGCTTTACGCCAAGTAGGCGATGAATCGTTTGCGCCTTATCTGGAATGCGCGCTTTTATTCCTTCCGTACAATTAAGGCTAGACTTACTTTTCAAAATTGATTCTTTTAGACGCATTGCAGCTTTCCCTGTCGGTGCAACCAAGCCAATATTTAAATAGCTGCCACTAGATAGCTCTTGCAGTAATGCTAGAATTTTAACGACTGTTGTTGTCTTTCCTGTTCCTGGTCCGCCGGTAATAATAGTCAGTCTATTATTTATTGCTGCTTTCGCGGCTTCTTTTTGCCAATCTATTTCATCAGTGATTTTAGTAGGGAAATATTGATCTAATAGTACCTCAGAATTAACTAACTCTATTTTATTCCCGATTAAGTGCTGTATTTCTTGTGCTAACTGAACTTCATACTGCCAGTAACGCTGGAAATATAACTTTTCATGCTCAAGAACTAAAGGTTTTCCTCCTGTGCTATCAGCAACACCTGATAACTGAAGCAGCGCTTGCTCTTCTTCACTCACAATTAAACAGCTATGCCCTTCCGCTTTAGCACTAGACAAACGTGCGATTAGTTTTTTAAAGGACAGTTTATTATCTTTTTCTAATTTCGTTTTTTGAATTAAAAATTCTGCGAACGACAAATCAATTCGATTAAATGAAAATTCATTTTTCATAAAGGTTTATTGGCACCACCGTGATTATTTAGCCTAGTATAGCGCTTACTTGATTTTAATCACAAAAGTTTTCCCTAAATTTCAGGCAAAAAAAAACCCATCCTATTGATAGGATGGGTTTTCTAATTTAAGAGCTTGGCAATTCCCTACTTTCACATGGATAAATCCACAC
>JAQRMR010000048.1:13189-26080 GCA_028599115.1 Methyloprofundus sp. | reverse complement strand
TACGTAACTTCTCATTATCAACGGGTACTGGAACGCAGGTCTTTAGCCTGCCGCTGAATCAATGCAGGCTAAAGACCTGCGTTCCATTTATTCATGAGTTCGATCCTGTGGATAATGAGAAATTACGACTTTACTTTATAAGGTATTGTATTTAAATATATAAAACTGTGCAGATACCTTTACCCAGCAAGGGAGGGCTTTATATTTTCTTTTGGTATGATTGCAGTTAATTTAACCTTCTAGCAAAATCACCACTGTTTTTTGCTTTTTTGTGGCTGTTTTTGCTGGCTATATTGATATAGAAATTTTCGCTTTAATAAGCCGTAAGGGTCATCAGGAATTCGATTTAGCCACTGTTCGTTGGCTTGTTCTTGCTCTGTTGATTCTTGTTGATTTGCTTGTTGTGCAGCGGGTTCTTGGTCTTGCTTCTGCTCTTGTTGTTCTGGCTGATTTTTTTGCGCCGCATCAGACTCTTCTGCCTCTTTAGGCTCATCACTTTCTTCAGAGTTTTGCTCTTCTGAATCCTGTTGCTCATCTGAGTCTGATTTTTCTGAATCCTTGTCTGAATCTTTTTCTTGATCACCTTCTTTTTTGTCGTCCGATGGTTTCTTATCTTGATCTTTTTGCTCTTGCTGTTGCTTTTCTTGTTCTTCTAGCGCTTTTTCAACCACTTCTTGATTGTGTTTTGCATCATCATTATTTGGGTTTAGCGCTAAAGCTTGCTGATAAGATTCTATTGCCTCTTTTAATTGCCCCGCCTTTGCTTGCACATTGCCTTGGTTATAAAAAGCAGTATCGCTATCGGCAGCTAACATCTCTATGTCATTAGGCTGTTGTGTTTTGTACTGTGCGGCAGCTTGCCAGGCCGGGTCGGTAAATTGTGCAGCGGCTTTATCGTAATTGCCTTGTTGGTAGTGTGTTTGGGCTTGTTGGTTTTTTGTTTGCCATAGGTCTTGCCATTCAACGGCATAACTATTTTTCGGTAAAGGTATTAAAATCAAAAAAGCGAGGCTTAATAAGCCCCGTCTAAATGATAATGACACTAAGATTAAGATAGGTAACAACAGCCATACGCCCGCTTCTTGCCAGTTTTCTAATAATAAGTCATTTTCTATCGCTTCTGATCTTTTCGCTGCTTGTTCAAAGTGCTGTGTCAGCGCTTCAATATCGGCATTATTATCACTAATATTTAAGTAGATTCCACCTTGTGCTGAAGCAAATTGACCTAAGGTTTTTTCTTTAAGTTGCGGTAAAACTATCGCGCCTTGTGAGTCTTTTAAAAACCCACCTTCTTTTAGCTTAATGGGGGCGCCTGCTTCTGTTCCTACGCCTAGAATTGATAGCGCATAACTATTAGATAAGCTACCTTCTGCCAGCTCTATTTCGTCATCGTCAGTGACCAGTAATATCTGCCCTTTTTGGAGACCTGCATTTTTAAAAAGCTCCATGGCTTTATCTAATGCTCGCGCGGTATTACTGCCTTGGCTAGGCATAATATCGGTGGTGACGGTTAACTGGCTATTGATGGTTTCGGTATCATCGGTTAATGGTGTTACGGTAAAGGCATCTGCCGCATAAACAATTAATGCAGTTTGTCCGTCTTTACGCTGGGCAAGTAAATCTGCAATTTTGTAACGCGCACGAATTAAGCGCGAAGGCTTGATATCCCCCGCATCCATTGATCGGGATAGATCTAAAACAATCACTAAAGCGGCGGCATTTCTAAAAACAGGGCTAGGTAATCGCTCCCATGTTGGGCCAGCCAAGGCGATAATCACTAAGAAAGCCGCTAAACTGCTGGCTGTTATGGGGATATAACTAGGCTTGCTTTGTTTCTGTTCTAAAATAAAAGGTAATAGCTCTGCATCACAAACCGTCTGCCAATTTCCTTGCTGTAATTTGTGTTTAAGCGCATAAAAAATAATGCCTATTAGCAGGAGTAATGCGAGTAGCCAGTCAGGTCTTATAAAATGGAAGTCAGTTAAATTCATAAAGTTCTTAAGCGCAGAATGCTAATAAAAAAGGCGAGTATTAATGCGCCGCCTAAAGGCCAAAAGAATAGCTCACTACGCGGTCTAAAATATTGCGTGTCTTTTTCAATTGGCTCTAGTTTATCGAGTATTTGGTAGATTTTTTCTAGCTCTGCCGTATCTCTTGCGCGAAAATATTGGCCGCCGGTTTTTTCTGCAATGGCGGTTAGGGTTTTTTCATCTAAATCGCGTGAAGGATTGACTTTGCGTGAGCCAAAAAAGTTTTTAATAATCATTTCATCAGCGCCTATGCCAATGGTGTAAATTTTTAACTGGTGCTCTGCGGCAAGCTCTGCGGCTTTCAGCGGCGTTACATTACCGGCGGTATTTGCACCATCGGTTAATAAAATCAGCACTCGGCTACTGGCTTCTTCTGATTTTAGACGCTTAATCGCCAAGCCAATTGCATCGCCTATCGCGGTACTTTCACCAGCTAAGCCTAAAGCCGCTTCATTTAATAAAATTTGTACCGTTTTTCTATCGAAGGTTAAAGGGGTTTGTAAGTAAGCATTAGTACCAAATAAAATAAGCCCTAAGCGATCACCGACACGTTTTTCTATAAATTGCGCGGCAACGACTTTGGTAGCGGTTAAGCGGTCGACGGCTTCATCGTTAACCATAAAATCCTGCGCTTCCATACTGGCCGATAAATCAACAGCAAGCATTAAATCACGCCCACTAATACCTTGCTCTATTGGTTCACCCAACCATTGTGGGCGACTGCTAGCTAATATTAATAAGCACCAAGCGAAGACTGCTAACCAGAATGCCCACGGTTTTTGTGCGCGCATCACAAATTCGGTTTCTGCTACTTTAAAGTCCTCTAAAAAAGGCACTTTTAAAGCCGATTGTTCGGCTGTTTGTACGGCTGGGAGAAAACGTCTAATTAGCCACGGTAGGGGTAATAAGGCAAAAAGCCAAGGCCACGCAAAGTGCATCATAATTTTGGCTCTTTTTGTTGATTTATCCAGTTTGCACATAAATCAAATAAAGCATTTAGCTCATTTAGATCGGGTGACTTTCGGTAAGCGGCATCAATGAGTAATTGGCCTATTTCAGTTTTGAATGTTGTATTGCTTTGCTTGTTATCTAAAAAATCAAGCCATTCATCACGGGTTAAGCTGGCAGCATCTTCTTTAGGAAAAATAGCGACAGCTGTACGGCGCATTAGGCTGGATAGTTCGATGAGCTTTTGCTTATCATCTAATTCTGTGTTGATTTCTAAAGCTTTAATGTGTTTTTTAACGGCTTTCAATGCTGTTTTGCGCGTAAGGTGCTTAAACAGTTTATAACTAAGGTAAAGCGTTAAAGGAATTAATACAGCGAGTATCCACCAACCGATGGCAAGTGGCCATAAGCCGATGGCATCTGGGATGTGTATATCACGGAGCGGGAGTTGGTTTGGGGACATTGAAATAGTGCTGTTTTTTAAAAATTAAGGGGAAAGCAAGCCGTTGTGCAGTGTATTCTAACATTTATGTGTAAGGTTTCGTGTAGGATGGGTAGAGCTTCTTTTTGCGAAACCCGTCATTCTGCGTGGGGTTGATGGGTTTCACACCATGCCTAATCGTAGGCCGGAATAGCGCCAGCGTTTTCCTGCATTGTTTAATATGGCTTGGCATGGGGGCTTATCTTAAGGTGGAAAACGCTGCGCTATTCCACCCTACGCACTGCTCAGGAATCTTTTGCCAATCTTGTTGTGGTATCCCTTGCATTCATCTTCTCCAAAATTTAAACCTACCCCATCCGCTGCCTAAAAATCTCATAAACCATCACCCCTGCGGCAACCGATACATTTAAGCTATCAACACTACCATTCATAGGAATTTTAACGAGAAAATCACATTGCTCACGCGTTAAGCGGCGCATGCCTTTTTCTTCTGCGCCCATGACTAGGGCGATTGGCATATTAACATCCATTTCATAGATGTTTTTTTCTGCTTCGCCTGCTGCGCCTGCAATCCAGATATTTTGTTCTTTAAGCCACTCCATTGTGCGGCTTAAATTAGTCACTTGGTAAACCGGCACTGTTTCTGCTGCACCGCTGGCAACTTTACATACCGTTGGCGTAATCCCAACTGCTTGGTCTTTAGTCACAATCACACCTTGTACACCTGCTGCATCGGCTATTCTTAAACATGCGCCTAAATTTTGCGGATCTTGTACATGGTCTAAAATCAGCCAAAAAGGCACTTGTTTATCACTTTCTACCACGGCTTTTAAATCTTGCTCTGAGCGCATCGCGGGCATTTCGACTTCTAAAACGATACCTTGATGATTTCCGCCCTTAGATAGGTTATCCAGTTTTTTTCTATCGGCTTTTTCTAAGCGCACCCCTTTACTTTTTAAACCTTTGATTAAGCCTTGTAAGCGTTCATCTTGGCGTTTTTGATCAACCCAACCTTGCTGTATTTTTTTAGGTGCATAATCAACGGCAGATTGCGCGGCATGTACGCCAAATATTTTAGCTAAACTCATTTACTTTCCTTTTTTGCCGACTTGCTTTTGCGTTTATTGCGTCGCGGCTTCTTTTTTAGCGTCTTTTTTCTTTTCAGATTTTGCCGCTGGTTCTTTTGACTTTTTCGCTTTCTTTACTTTCTTTTTTAATGACGGATGTTTTTTCTCAGCTTTACTTGGCAACTCAGATAATTCAAAATCGACTTTTTTATCATCTAAATTAACGCCAACAACTCGAATACTCACACTATCACCTAAACGATAACGTACCGCGGTACGCTCACCTTTTAATTGGTGGCTAGTAGGATCAAATTTAAAGAAATCCTGTCCTAATGAGGTGACATGCACTAAGCCCTCTATATAAAGGTCTTTTAATTCTACAAAAAAACCAAAACCTGTCACAGCCGAAATAACACCGGAAAATGTTTCGCCGATTTTATCTTGCATGTGCTCACATTTAAGCCATTTCACTACGTCGCGCGTTGCTTCATCAGCTCTGCGTTCATTCGCTGAGCAATGCTCACCTAATAAAGCCATTTCAGGAAAGCCACAATAAAAGCTCTCAGGTGATTTGCCTTGTATGCAGTGACGTATAGCGCGATGTACCATTAAGTCAGGGTAGCGGCGTATCGGTGAGGTAAAGTGAGTATAAGCATCCAGAGCTAAGCCAAAATGGCCTTTGGTTTCTGGGCTGTAAACTGCTTGTGACATAGAACGCAACAATACCGTTTGAATTAAATGCGCATCTGGTCGGCCTTTAATTTGTGTTGTCAGGTGCATATAGTCAACTGGCGTTGGTTTATCGCCGCCGCCTATAAATAGCCCTACTTCACCTAAAAAGGTTTTTAAGTTTCTAATCTTCTCGTCCGATGGCCCTTCATGAATACGCAGTAAACGCGGCATTTTCTTACGATTAAGAAAACGCGCCGCAGCACTATTCGCAGCAATCATAAATTCTTCGATCAGTTTATGCGCATCATTGCGTTGAACAGGTACAATTTTGTCGATTTTGCGATCTTCACCAAAAATGATCTGTGTTTCTTGAGTTTCAAAATCCATCGCGCCACGCACTTCACGCTGCATGCGCATGGCTTGATATAAAGCATACATTTCTTCTAAATGCGGTAAAACGGCTTTATATTGTTTTTTCAGTTTTTTGTCATCATGTTCCAGCATGGCTGACACTTTATTATAGGTAAGTCTTGCATGGGAACGCATCACGGCATCAAAAAAGCGTGAACGTATCACCTTCCCTTCTGCACTCACGTACATTTCACAAACCATAGTCAAGCGATCTTCATCTGGGTTAATCGAACATAAGCCGTTCGATAACACTTCTGGCAGCATAGGAATCACTTGCTCAGGAAAATAAACCGAGGTGCTGCGGTTTTTTGCCTCATTATCTAACGCGGTATTTTTTTGCACGTAATGCGAGACATCGGCAATCGCAACCAGTAGTTTCCAGCCTTTGGGCGTTTTGCTACAAAAAACAGCATCATCAAAATCACGCGCATCTTCGCCATCAATCGTGACTAAAGGTACATCGCGCAAATCAATGCGTCCTTCTTTCGCCGATTCTTCTACTTGTTTTTTAAGTGGCTTAACTTGGTCTTTGACATCATCCGGCCAGACAGTCGGCAGTTCATAGGTACGAATCGCAACATCAATTTCCATACCAGGCGCCATGTGCTCACCTAATACTTCTGCAATTTCACCGATAGGTTGATTTCTAAACGTAGGTTGCTCAACAATTTTGGCAACAACCATTTCGCCATGTTTGGCTTTATTCGCTTTTTCAGCAGGAATAAGAATATTTTGTGTAATACGTTTATTATCCGGCTGAACAATCATAATGCCGTGTTCTTTAATAAACCGTCCCACGACTTCTTTCGTATTACGCTCTAAAACCTCAACAATTTTACCTTCGCGGCGACCTTTTCTATCGATTCCTGATACACGAACTAAAGCGCGATCATTGTGTAACACGCGGTTCATTTCTCTCGGCGACATAAATAAATCTTCACCGCCATCCTCTGGCTGTAAAAAACCAAAGCCATCAGGGTAACTTAATATTCGCCCAGCAATTAAATCTTGGCTATCAACAATACAATATTGCTGCCGACGATTAAATAATAGTTGGCCATCGCGCTCCATTGCGCGCAGTCGTCGGCGTAAAGCTTCTAGTTGATCATCTGACTCCAAAGCAAATGCATCTGCAATATGCTTGCGCCCCGTTGGCTTACCTAGCTTTTCTATCAGTTGTAAAATCAACTCCCGGCTGGGAATTGGCTGTTCATACTTGGCCGCTTCACGCTGTGCAAAAGGGTCTTCAATGTTACTAAAATCTACCTGCTTTGAGTCATCACTCATAAATTCTGTCTTTTTATCTCTAGTTATATTACCTAACATCATAACGCATGATCTCTATAGCCGTATAATATAGTTTATTCAACTGAAGTTACGCACTGTTGACGACGAATGAATAAGTATCGTTTTTGCAAAGTAGGAGGGGCAAAGAGGCTTTATCCCGTGCCCACCACACCGCAAGATGGGCACGCTACGCTTTACTTATTTCCTTCGTTAATAGCAGTGAATGGTATTTTATACGGTCTTATTTTTAAACGATTAGAACATCGACTTTAGACTTTCATTTTTTGAATATGCGTAACATCAATTATTCAACACAAAACGTTTGCCACCGAAAATATGAAAATTGGCCCTTATACACTTGAAAATAAGCTAATACTTGCTCCTATGGCGGGGATTACCGACCGACCGTTTCGCAATCTTTGCAAGCAATTTGGCGCGGGTTTGGCTTTTTCAGAAATGCTTGCTTCCAACCCTGCTTTACAAAAGCATCGGCGTACTTTATTAAAAGCTGATTTCACTGGCGAAACCGGCTTGCGGGCCGTACAAATTTTAGGCACTGACCCACAGCAAATGGCTGATGCCGCACAACTCAACCAAGAGCGTGGCGCACAAATCTTAGATATCAATATGGGCTGCCCTGCAAAAAAAGTTTGCTCAGTTGCCGCCGGTTCAGCTTTATTACGTGATGAACCCTTGGTACAAGCTATTTTAGAGCATGTCGTTCAAGCGGTAGCAATCCCCGTCACATTAAAAATCCGTACTGGCTGGGATTTAGATAACCGCAATGCGGTGCGTATTGCCCAAATTGCTGAGCAATCTGGCGTTGCCGCATTAACCATTCATGGCCGTACTCGCGCCTGTGCTTTTAAAGGCAATGCAGAATACGACACCATAAAAGCAGTCAAGCAATCCGTGTCCATTCCTGTGATTGCTAATGGTGATATTAGTAGTGTTGAAAAAGCACGCGATGTTTTAGATTACACCTCTGCTGATGCCATTATGATAGGCCGAGGCGCACAAGGCAGGCCTTGGTTTTTTCAAGAAGTTCAACATTATCTCGATACCGGAAATCACTTAGAGCCTATTGCTTTACAACAAATACAAGCCATCTTAGAATCCCATTTGCAAGCGCTTTATTTATTCTATGGAGAATTGAATGGTGTTAGAATAGCGCGTAAACATATCGGCTGGTATTTTGGGCACTTAGGCACATTACCACCAGCAACTAAAAGCGAAATTTATCAAGCAAACTCTCCAGAAATTCAACAATCTTTAGTGAATGCCGCTTTTAATCTTTTTGCAACAAACAGCCATTCACTCTAAATTTTTACGCAGCCTATCTCTAATTAATAATGACCGAAAATACCTCATCCACTATTATCTTATCTGGCCACGTAAAAACCGCTGTTGAACAGTATTTAAAACAACTGGATGGTGTTGATTCAACTGGCCTGCATGCATTAGTTTTAGCAGAAGTGGAAAAGCCCTTATTAGAAGCTACTCTAAAACACGCTAACCTCAACCAGACTAAAACAGCACAAATGCTGGGTTTAAGCCGTAGCACTTTACGCAAAAAACTTGAGCTTTATAATTTATCTTAAACTTTATATCTTTAATAAATTCTTATGAAAAAAACCATTAATCGCGCTTTAATTAGCGTTTCTAACAAAACCGGCATTCTTGATTTTTGCCGTGAACTCGATCAAATGGGAATTGAGCTTTTATCCACTGGTGGAACAGCAAAATTATTAGCAGAAAATAACGTTAAAGTCACTGAAGTTTCTGATTACACAGGCTTCCCAGAAATGATGGATGGCCGCGTTAAAACCCTACACCCAAAAGTACACGGCGGAATTCTAGGTCGCCGAGGTATTGATGATGACATTATGGCTGCCAATGGCATTAATGCCATTGATATGGTTGTGGTTAACCTTTACCCTTTTGAAGAAACCGTTGCGAAACCTGATTGCGATTTAGCAACAGCGATTGAAAACATTGATATTGGTGGTCCAACGATGATTCGTGCGGCGGCTAAAAATCATAACGATGTAGCAATTGTGGTTGACCATACTGATTACAACGCGGTTTTAACTGAGTTAAAAAGTAATGACAATCAACTGGAACACAAAACACGCTTTAACTTAGCGCTAAAAAGTTTTGAGCATACCGCTAATTACGATACCGCTATTTCTATTTATTTAGGCAAAGTGAATCAACAAGGCTATGCGGATACGTTAAACCTACAGTTTAATAAAACACAAGAGTTACGTTACGGCGAAAACCCACATCAAAGCGCTGCTTTTTACCAAGAAAAAAACCCAGCAGTCGGCACAATTTCAGCGGCAAAACAATTACAAGGTAAGGAATTATCTTACAATAATATTGCTGATACAGATTCTGCTTTAGAGTGCGTTAAAACTTTCAATGACAAACCGACTTGTGTGATTGTAAAACATGCAAATCCTTGCGGTGTTGCTGAAGCAGATAGCCTTTTAGAGGCTTATGATTTAGCTTATGCAACTGACCCTACCTCGTCTTTTGGCGGTATTATTGCTTTCAACCGTGAGCTAGACAAAACAACGGCAGCAGAAATCATTAGTCGCCAATTTGTTGAAGTGATTATTGCTCCTAGCGTGAGTACTGATGCCCAATCGGTTTTAGCAGAAAAGAAAAATGTTCGGGTTTTAGAGTGCGGCGAATGGGCAACAGATAAGATCCCTGCTTTAGACTATAAACGCGTTGCAGGCGGTTTATTAGTACAAGATAAAGACTATGGTGAAATCACTACGGCTGACATGAAGGTTGTGACTAAACGCCAACCGACAGAACAAGAACTGGCCGACTTATTGTTCACCTGGAAAGTCGCTAAATTTGTTAAATCAAATGCCATTGTTTACTGTAAAAATGGTCGCACCATTGGTGTTGGCGCTGGTCAAATGAGCCGTGTTTATTCTGCTAAAGTGGCAGGCATTAAAGCTGCTGATGAGGGCTTAGTTGTTGAAGGCTCAGTCATGGCTTCAGATGCGTTCTTCCCATTTAGAGATGGTTTAGATGCAGCTGCAGAAGCGGGTATTACTGCCGTGATTCAACCTGGCGGTTCTATGCGTGATAACGAAGTGATTGAAGCGGCTGACGAGCATAATATTGCTATGGTCTTCACGGGCATGCGTCATTTTAGACATTAAGCTAACAAATAAATTCTTACCATGTAGGTCGGGTTAGATTTTTCTGCGTCAGCATAAAAACGTAACCCGACGAATAGCATCAATCGGCTGTCGGGTTACGTTATTTCGCTCTGCTCAATAAGCTAACCCGACCTACATAAAAAATTGTTAGCCTAATTATGCCCAAATACTATCAACCCTTCCTCTTTCTTACTCATTTAAAATCCTTATGAAAATTCTTATTGTCGGCAGTGGCGGTCGTGAACATGCTCTTGCTTGGAAAGCCAGCCAATCACCTAAAGTAAACACCGTTTATGTTGCACCCGGTAATGCAGGTACAGCACTGGAAAGTAAATTAACTAATATTGATTTATCAGTAGAGGATATTGCAGGTTTATTAAATTTTGCGCAAACTGAAAAAATCGACCTAACCATTATTGGCCCTGAAGTACCTTTAGTCATGGGGATTGTTGATACTTTCCAAGAGGCTGGGCTTAAATGTTTTGGCCCAACGGCAAAAGCAGCGCAATTAGAAGGCTCTAAAAAATACTGTAAAGACTTTATGGCGCGCCATAAAATCCCTACCGCTGAGTACGAAACATTCATCGATGCTGATGCTGCAGTCCGTTATATCCAAGAAAAAGGTGCGCCGATTGTGGTGAAAGCCGATGGTTTAGCCGCTGGTAAAGGCGTTATTGTTGCCATGACAGAAGCTGAGGCTATCGATGCTGTACAAGATATGCTTTCCGGCAATAGCTTTGGCGAAGCAGGCAGCCGTGTCGTGATTGAAGAATTTTTAACCGGTGAAGAAGCGAGTTTCATTGTTATTGCAGATGGCAAACAAGCGCTACCGATGGCAAGCTCTCAAGACCATAAGGCTCGCGATAATGCTGATAAAGGTCCAAATACAGGCGGCATGGGCGCTTACTCCCCTGCGCCTATTGTGACCCAAGAAATTCATCAGCGTGTTATGGATGAAGTCATTAACCCAACACTGCAAGGCATGGCTGACGACGGCATTCCTTATACGGGTTTTTTATATGCCGGTTTAATGATTAGCCCTGACGGCACAATCAAAGTTTTAGAATACAACTGTCGTTTTGGTGACCCTGAAACACAACCGATTATGATGCGCTTAAAAAGTGACCTTGTGGAACTGTGCGATGCAGCATTAACGCAAAGCTTAGATCAACTCACAACGGAATGGGATGAGCGCAGCGCTTTAGGTGTTGTATTAGCTGCAGGCGGTTATCCCTACAGCTATGCAAAAGGCGATATTATTAGTGGCCTACCTACTGAAGAACTAGCGAATAGCAAAGTTTTCCATGCCGGTACAAAAGCAGTTGATGGTGATATTACTACGGCAGGTGGCCGCGTATTATGCGCCTGTGCTTTAGGCGATAACTTACAAGCAGCACAAGATGCAGCCTACCAATTAACCCAACAAATTAGCTGGGATAAAGTTTATTACCGCACAGACATCGGTTTTAAAGCACTATAAGGAACACTTAAATCGTGGCTAAATTACTCCATATTCCTAAAAATCACGCGCAGCGTTTTAACCTGCACAATGAAATTCATGCGCGCCCTCCGGTTTCTTTAAGTACGCCGGTACGCGCAAGTCATTTAGCCTTAGTCGTCACGCCTGAAGAAAAGCAGCAAGAGCGCGCCCATTTAAATGAATTATGTCAACGCTTTGGCGTTGCACCACCCTCTCAGGAAATCAATCACTTTTCTGCTTCTTTTGATAATTTTCTATTTCACTGGGAGCAACATGGCGAATTTAGCACCTACGGCTTCTATGTAAAACAAGCGGATAGCAAATCCCCTTTTGCTAAAACCGCACTAGAACAAGCACCGATTGATTGGCTGGATAAACTAGTTGGAAAATCAATTGTTGCTGCTCATGCTGCGATTATTCCTTGCCCAGAGCAACAACCAACAGCCACCGAAATCTCTACTTATTTTGAAGGTAACGCGGTCGTTGGTGCAAAAATGACCGGAGATGACGCGCAGGCTTTTACTGATTTTCGCATCCATAGTGATGGCTTTAGCCGCTTTATTATTTTAGATAAGCAACTTCAATCTGAACAAGCTGGGCGATTAATGCAGCGTTTATTTGAAATTGAAGTTTACCGAGTTATGGCTTTATTAGCCTTCCCTATCGCACAAGAATTAGCCCCTAAAGTTTCAGCGGCAGAAATGCGTTTATCTGAATTAACCACGGAGATGGCTCAAGAAGACTGCGATGATAAAGAGCTACTTGATCAATTAACGCAATTAGCCGCCACGGTGGAAAGCCACATTTCTAATAGCCAATATCGATTTGGTGCAGCGCATGCTTATTACAAAATTGTTGAACAGCGCATTTGTGATATTAGGGAAAATAAAATCCAAGGCATTCAAACTTTGGGAGAGTTTTTAACTAAACGCATGCAACCAGCAATCACCTCTTGCCACTCAACCGCTAAGCGCTTTAGTTTATTATCTGAAAGAATCAGCAATGCCAGCCAGCTGTTGCGTACCCGTGTTGATATTTCTATCGAACAACAAAATCAAGCACTACTTAGCTCTATGAATATGCGCGCAAAAATGCAGTTGCGTTTACAAGAGACGGTTGAAAGCCTCTCTATTGTTGCCATTACCACTTATATTGTGAACCTTTTTCATTCCATTTTAGTGGGACTGAAAAGCGCTGAAGTGATCACATTACAACCGGAACTTATCTCCGGTGCATCTATTCCAATTGTGTTAATTCTTGTGGCTGTGATTATTCGCCGCATGCATAAAGTTATCAAAAATATTGATAATTAATTTGGCTCTTTTTAATTTATTGTTACGCATAAAAAAGCCCTAGCCTAAATAAATTA
>JAQRMR010000048.1:0-13089 GCA_028599115.1 Methyloprofundus sp. | reverse complement strand
ATTGATTCAGCGGCAGGCTAAAGACCTGCGTTCCAGTACCCGTTGATAATGAGAAGTTACATCTAAGCATTGATAATTAATTTATTGTTGCGCATAAAAAAGCCCTAGCCTAAATAAATTAGGCTAGGGCTTAGAGTGGAATAGCGCAGTGTTTTCCACCTTAAGGTAATCACCATGCCGGAAAACGCTGACGCTATTCCAGCCTACGAATTACTTATTTTAGGCCGTAGGTCGTGTTAGCTTATCTAAGCGTAGCGCAGATAACGTAACGCGACAGGCAACAAGCAACAGTAAACTAAAGAGAGGTGCCATCTAAACAGAAAAAGAAGATCCACAGCCGCAAGTTGTTGCTGCATTTGGGTTACGAATAACAAATTGTGAGCCTGATAAATCTTCTTTATAATCAATTTCAGCACCATTTAAATACTGGATGCTCATCGAATCAATTAATACCGTCACGCCATCATTTTCGACTTTGGTATCATCTTCAGCCACGTCTTCATCAAAAGTAAAACCATACTGAAATCCTGAACAACCACCACCTGAAATATACACGCGTAACTTTAGATCATCATTGCCTTCTTCCGCAATTAAACTGCCTACTTTTTTTGCTGCATTGTCTGTAAAAATAATTGGTTCAGCCATGTTCATTACCTGTTAAATAGTTGTTATACATTGAATTATGCCAATACCCAGTATTTTAGTCAAGATTTTAAGGGTATAAAGCCATTGTTTGTAATCCTTGTTTTTCAGCAAAACCAAACATTAAATTCATATTCTGCACAGCTTGCCCAGCAGCACCTTTCACTAAATTATCAATCACCGACAAAACCACAACCGTATTGCTATCTTGTGGTACTAACACTGAAATTTGACAATGATTACTGCCACGTACATTACGTGTATCAGGGTGAACGCCCGCCGGTAAAACATCAACAAAAGGCTCATCAGCATAACGCTGCTCATATAAAGACTGTAGTTGCTGTGCATCTTGATTAAGTAATGTGGCATATAAAGTCGCGTGAATGCCCCGAATCATTGGCACTAAATGCGGCACAAACGTCAGCCCTACTTTTTTATTGGCGGCCGCTGATAAGCCTTGGCTTATTTCTGGTAAATGTCGATGGCCTGCAGCGGCATAAGCCTTGAAGCTTTCTCCTGTTTCGCTCATTAACGCAGAAACTTGTGCTGAACGCCCCGCACCACTTACGCCTGATTTAACATCGGCAATTAAATGACTGGTATCAACACAATTATTTTCAATCAGCGGCAAAAAACCTAATTGCGTGGCTGTCGGATAACAACCAGGACAAGCGATGAGCTTGGCTTGTTGTATTTTTGCGCGATTAATTTCCGGCAAGCCATACACCGCTTCACTAATTAAATCGGGACATGCATGCTCCATGCCATACCATTTTGACCATTCAGCTACATCGGTAATTCTAAAATCTGCTGATAAATCGATGACTTTTACGCCTTTTTCTAATAATGCTTCTGCCATTTTCATAGCAGTGCCATTAGGTGTGGCAAAAAAGACCACATCGCAAGTCGCTAAATTAGCTAGCTCAGGTTTAGAAAAACAAAGATCAATACTGCCACGTAAGCTAGGATATAAAGCATCAACACGTAAGCCATCATCAGAGCGTGATGTGACAACACTTATCTCTACTTCATTATGTAAGGATAAAATACGCAATAACTCAACGCCTGTGTACCCTGTTCCACCCACTATGCCTGCTTTAATCATCTTTTATTTCAATTGGTTTTATTTTAGTTACTGTATTTTACCTGACTCACTTTATTTCAGGCATAAAAAAAGGGCGGACTAAAAAGCCCACCCTCTTTTATTTGGATATAACTTTTAAGTTGTTTAACTTAGAAGCCTAAACCTAGGTAAACACCCGCAGTTAATCCATCAATATTCATTTCTGCATCAGATGCACCAGCCAAACCAAGATTAAAACGCATATCAGCACCTACATATAGGCTTTTCCATACGTTATAATCAGCACCTAAACCAAAATGCATAGAAGGTTTTAAGTAAGTAACACCGTTACTTGTAGGTGAAACAACATTCATTGCAAAACCCATAGGAATAACCCAAGGTCTGAAACTTTCACCTTTTAGAAATTTAATTTTAGGTGATGCAGATACAGTTAATTGAGAAACAGTTACCTCATTTGTACCTGCCACCCCTAATGCACCGGTAGAAACTTGACCAAATTCTTTATAGTCAAACATTAATTCTGCTAGCACTTCAGTGCCATCACTTAGACCAAATAGGTCATCATTCAGAGAAAAATCAAAACCAGCACCGACATTCCAACCATTTTTACCTACAGTCTGCCCAGCTAGTGTTGCATCACCTCGTTGGTTAAAGTTATGAGCTCCACCAAAACGGAAGAAGACCATATTACCGTTATCTGCAGCCGTTGATCTTACCGCTTCAGCACTTTCTAATTTAGCAATACGTGCATTTAAATCTGAAACTTGTCCGCACTAACTGGCGCAGATGTTAAAACTGCAGTACCTAGTGCTGCCATAAGTCCTAAAGCTATTTTTGTTTTTTTAATCATAATCTTTCCCTAAAGGTTTTATTAAATTAAATGTATCATTTTTACAACAATTTTTTCTACGGGGAAATAATATCAGTATTAAACACCACACACAAGAAAATAATAAATTTAAAATCTCTTTATTTTCAGCAACTAACAGGATTTTATTAATTTAACTCCTAAAATACAGTCTTTGTTACATAAAAACAACGGTTAAATTTAAGGTTATTACACCCTAAAAACCTTTTTTCTTTAATCGATATAATGCTGAAATATCTTCTTCAGCAAACCCCTTATCAATAAGTCGCTCATAATCGGTAAGCGTTTTTTCAACTAAATTTAATTTAGCTAAATTTTTTTGCGCCATTTCCTGACAAATTTTTAAATCTTTATGGTGCAATTTTAGCTTAAAGCCTATGTCGTATTTATTTTGCACCATCGACAAACCACGGTTATCTAAAAACCAATTGCCTGCAGCACCACCTGAAACCGCCTCGATGACCTTTTCCACCGGCAAGCCTTCTGCCTGCGCAAATGCTAAAGCTTCTGTTACTGCCTGATTAATTCCTGCCGCCATAATCTGGTTGACCGCTTTGGTTCCTTGACCAGAACCCGTTTCACCCATATAACAGATACGCGAGCTCATACTCTTGAGTAGTGGCGTTACTTTTTGCAGAATAGCCTCATCCCCACCAATCATCATGGCTAAGGTGCCATTTTTAGCCCCTTCAACACCGCCGGAAACAGGCGCATCTAAATAGTAAGCTTGTTTATCGGCTAATAACACGGCGGCTTTCTTTGCTGTGCTACTGCTAATCGTTGAGCTATCGATAACAATAGTTTCTGCTTTTATATAGGGTAATAGACTATTAACCACTTCTAAAACATCGCTATCTGCCGAGACACAAAGACAAATCACTTCAACTTGGGAGGCCAATTTTGCAATTGAATCCACTATCGTAATACAAGGCTCCTGCGCTAAAGCTTGGGCTTTACTCGGCGTTCTATTCCAAACTACAGCTTGGTTCCCTGCTTTAGCAAGGTTTTTAGCCATGCCTAAACCCATCGCGCCTAAACCAATAAAACCAACTTTCATACTTCTCTCTCAAATAAAACCCGACAAAACTAAAATAATGAACGTTTATTTTATGATTTGCACCGAATCAACTTCTATTGTTGCAGATGAAAATAGTTCTTTTTCTACTTCCCCTATAATACGAATTTTTGCTTGTGGCGTAACAACCAGCCCGCGAAAATATTTCGACTCAATTTCAATTTCAATTTCGCCCGTACTATCGGTAAATAAATAATGCTCTTCTTTAATTTGCTTAACAATAAAGCCTTCAAGCGTGACTTTATCATCATCACTCATAGCACTTGCAGCTTTAACGGTTGTCAGCTTACTAACCGCACCAGGCCCTTGAAATTCAGCAAGTAGATTAGCTGAAAAAAATACTCCGAATAAAAAAATTGATAATTTAGTTTTCATATTATTACCTTGTTCATCATCCCCGAATTTATATAATAACTGCAACACCTAAATAAACCGTAGGATGGGCAAAGGGATTTTTCGTGCCCATCTATTTATAGTATAAGTGATGGGCACGGGATAAAGCCCCTTTGCCCACCCTACAATTCACACGTTTTAAACGCTTAATAACACATCTACTCCAGAAGCTGGGCAAAGATGCGTAACTGGTAAATCTTGTTTATTTTTCCACGCTGCAACTGCATCATGTTTTGCACCTGAAACAACAAAAATCAGTTCTTCTGTATTACTCAGTGCTTTTGCACTAATACTAACGCGATCAGAAGGTGGTTTTGGTGAGTTATGTACCGCATGCGTTAATTCATCCAAATTATGTACATGCCCAGGAAATAAGCTAGCAGTATGTCCATCTTCACCCATACCTAGTAGCACTAAATCAAACTTCCCGGCACTTTCCACGACGGATGCATAACTTTCTGCCCCAGCTTCCGCACCTAATTCTGCTGGAATAGCATAGATTTGCGCTTTAGGGATTGCCACTAAATCTAACCACTTTTGGTCTGCCACTAAACTATTTCGCTCTGCATCATCAACAGGCAAGCAGCGTTCATCACCATGATAAATATGCCATTTATCCCAGTCTTGCTGTTTTGTTGCGAGTAATTGATAAGCTTTAACCGGCGCTGTTCCCCCTGCTAAAACTAGTTTGAATTCACCTTTTGCTTTTATCGCTTTATCTGCAGCTTCTAAAACACGCTGACAAACGGCTTCTGCCAATAAATCAATGCTATCGTAAGGTTTCCAAGTTACTTCTTGTGTCATTTTTCTTCCTGTAAAGTGTTGCGCCAATGCTGGCTTTCTTTTTCAAATAAACGGCGCTCGTTAGGTCCCCATGATCCAGCCGGGTAAGTTTCAATATAATCACGATCTACCGCCCATTTATTAATAATAGGATCGACTATTTTCCACGCATATTCCACTTCGTCATAACGTAAAAATAAAGAACGATCCCCTTGTACCACATCTAGTAATAACCCCTCATAAGCATCAGAAGCTTGCTCATCATCATTACGGTAGCTAGCTTCAAGGTTAACCAAACGTGTTTGCATTTCCAAGCCCGGCTCTTTAATCGTCATTTCCATACGGATACATTCTTCGGGCTGTATACCAAGCAATAACCAGTTTTGTGTCGCTTTTTGTGCCTGCGTATTACGAAATAATTGTGTTGGGGCATGACGAAAACAGATAGAAATCGTTGATTGCGCTTTTTCCATCCGCTTCCCCGTACGCATATAAAAAGGCACACCACGCCAGCGCCAGTTATCAACATAAAGTTTCATAGCTGCATAGGTTTCAGTCACGCTACCTTCAGTAACACCCTCTTCCTGCGCATAGCCTTTGACTTGCTCGCCATTAACTTCACCTGCCGCATATTGGGCACGAAAAGCATGGGCATGTACCGCTTCTTCTGGGATAGGGCGAATAGATTTAAGCACTTTTACTTTTTCATCACGCAAATCTTCTGCATCCAATGAAACAGGTGGCTCCATTGCAACTAATGTTAATAGCTGTAACAAATGACTTTGCAGCATATCGCGCATCGCGCCTGTATGATCATAATATTGTGCACGGCTTCCAATACCCAACTGTTCGGAATGAGTAATTTGTATATGATCTATATAATTGCGATTCCATAGCGGCTCTAACATCGCATTAGCAAAACGATAAACTAAAACATTTTGCACCATCCCTTTTCCAAGGTAATGGTCGATTCGATAGATTTGTTCTTCTTTTAAGTATTGGCTGATTTTATTTTGCAACGAACGCGCGCTTTCCAAATCTGTACCAAACGGTTTTTCGATAATAACCCGACGCCAGAATTGTTTTTCATCCAATAACTTAGGCTGACTAAGCTGTTCAATCACAGAGCTAAAGTCTGACGGATTGATTGCCAAATAAAAAGCCATATTTTGTGGGAATTCTTGAGTATCGCTAACCAGTGTTGCTAACTCGCTATAACAGTCAGCTTGTTGCATATCACCTTTATGATAGTGCAGGCGCTCAACAAACCGGTTAAACACACTTTCATCAATACCACCACGAGCTTTATCCTCTAACATTTCTCTGACTTCAGAAACCCATTTGGCTTTATCCCAGGCTCTGCGCCCTAAAGCAACAATTTTAGTGCCTTTCGCTAAACGATTTTCCACATCAAGATGATAAAGTGCAGGAATTAATTTTATGCGTGATAAGTTACCGGTTGCACCAAAAATGACATAAGTACAGGCTTCTGTTTTCATTATTTTTCCTTATTAAAGTCTTGATTGAAAAATAGCTTTCAATGCATAATTTTATTTTGCTATAAATCAGTTCGTAGACCAGAATAGCATCAGCATTTTCCGGCGTTGTTGGCATGAGTGATTATCTTAAGGTGGAAAACGCTATGCTCTTCCACCCTACGCACTAAAGATAGGACACGCATCAATGATACAAAGATGCGCTTCCTATGTAGGATGGGTAGAGTGTAGTGCCTGTTTTTTAGGCACGTAATGAAACCCGTCATTCTACGTAAAGTGATGGGTTTCGCAAAAAGACGCTCTACCCATCCTACCCCGAAAAAGTCAGTAGGGTAGAAAACCACCCTACCTAAAGCCAATTACGCGTTATACGTTGTTGAAGACATTTTCCCACCTGTGCCGGTCCAATCTGTATGAAAGAACTCACCACGCGGCTTATCTAATCGCTCATAAGTATGCGCACCAAAATAATCACGCTGCGCTTGTAGCAAGTTAGCCGGCAAACGCGCACTACGATAGCCATCATAATAAGCCAGTGCAGATGAAAATGAAGGCGTAGGTACCGCTAACTGTACTCCCATCATGACCGCTTCACGCCAGCCAGCATCTGCTGTTTGAATCGCGTTATTAAAGAAGTCCGCTAACAATAAATTTTCTAGTTCTGGGTTATTATCGTAAGCCGCTTTAATATCATTTAAAAATTGGCTACGAATAATACAACCACCACGCCACATTAACGCAATGCCACCGTAGTTTAATTTCCAGCCATATTCTTTTTCAGCCGCACGCATTAAACCAAACCCCTGTGCATAAGAAATAATTTTTGCAGCATAAACCGCATCACCAATGGCTTTAATTGCCGCTTCTTTATCACCAGTAAATTTAGTATTAACTTGCGGTAGAATTTTCGATGCACGTACTCGCTCTTCTTTTTGGGCTGATAAGCAACGAGCAAAAACTGACTCAGCAATCAATGTTAATGGTGCACCTAAATCTAAGGCATTAATTCCCGTCCATTTCCCTGTGCCTTTTTGCCCTGCGGTGTCTAATATTTTATCAACCAGCGGCAGCCCATCTTCGTCTTTGTAACCTAAGATATTAGTGGTAATTTCAATTAAATAAGAATCTAAAACGCCTTTATTCCATTCTTTAAAGACCGATTGAATCTCATCAGCACTAAGGCCTACACCTTCTGATAACAATTGATACGCTTCACAAATAATTTGCATATCACCATATTCAATGCCGTTATGTACCATTTTCACATAATGACCTGCACCTTCCTCACCAACCCACTGACAACAAGGTTCACCGTCTACTTTTGCAGAAATTGCTTGCAAAATAGGCTGTACCGTTGCCCATGCCGCTTTGTTTCCACCTGGCATAATTGATGGCCCATTACGTGCGCCTTCTTCTCCGCCCGATACACCAGAGCCAACATATAAAATACCTTTTTCTGCTAAATCAACGGTACGACGGTTAGAGTCCGTATATAAGGAGTTACCACCATCAATAATAATATCGCCATCAGAGAGCAAAGGTGTCAGCTTATCAATATAGCTATCGACAACATCGCCTGCTTTTACCATTAACATCACAACACGCGGGCTTTTTAAGCTATCAACCAACTCTTCTAATGAGTAAGCTGCGGTTACCTGAGTCCCTGCAGCTGGGCCAGCAAGAAAATCATCCGTTTTTCCTGCTGAACGGTTATGTACTGCTACTTTAAAACCGTGATCATTCATATTTAACACTAAGTTTTGCCCCATTACGGCAAGACCGACTAACCCAATATCTGCACTCATTATTCTACCTTTACGTTAAAACGATAAACTGATTAAAAACAAAATTGCCTAGATGATTTTTTATTTAAATCATTCCGTAGTTATAGCCAATATATTGCCGCATATCAATCATTGATTACTATATAATTTCAGGATTTCTGTTTACTTTAAATTTAAAGAGCGTTTTTATGACCTCATCTTCCGAGCTTTGCCTTTGTGGTTCTGAGTTAGCCTATTCTCAGTGCTGTGCTTTATTACATTCTGGTAAGCAGTTTGCCAAGTCAGCCGAAGCCCTTATGCGCTCACGCTTTACTGCTTATGCTATGCGCAATGGTGCTTATTTATTGCAAACATGGGAACCTAGCACACGCCCAGAAACAATTGATTTTTCAAAAGAAACAGGGGAATGGAAGCGTTTAGAGATTGTACAAACTAAAAAAGGTTTAGCAAAAGATAAAAAAGGCATCGTTGAGTTTAAGGCATTTTTTACCCAAGATGATGTCGACCAAGTTATGAATGAAATCAGCCGCTTTGTGAAAGTGCAAAACCGCTGGTTTTATTTAGATGGCAAGGTTAAATCCGTTGCCAACGCAGAAATGACTGTTAACCAAGGGTTAAATGCGCCATGTAGCTGTGGTAGCGGTAAGAAATTTAAGCGTTGTTGTGGTAAGTAATATCTTTGTGCTATTATTTTAATACTTAAGTATTATTTAGGAGCGATTATGCCCACAGCCATTAAAGAAACTACAAGCATTAAACTAGACAAACAAGCTAAAGAAAGTGCAAAGCTTATTTTCAAAGAACTAGGAATTACTATGGGCGATGCATTTAATATGTTTTTAAGCCAAGTAAATTTACATAACGGCATCCCCTTTGAGATTAAAATCCCTAACTCTGAAACAAAAAAAGCAATTAAAGAAGCTAGAGCAGGAAAAAATATAGCTGATTTTTCCCTTGATGAACTCTCATAAATGAGAATTAAGCGTCATAAATTATTTATCAAGGATTTTCGGAAATCACAATTAACTGATGGGCAGTTTGAAAAATTGGTGTATTTCGTTAACTACCTTAGAGAAAATTTGCAGCTACCAAAAGAGTCAAAAGATCATGCTTTAAATGGAGAATATTTAGATTGCAGGGAGTTTCATTTAGGCGGTGATACTTTAATTATTTACCTGAGTACTTCTACCGAAGTAACCCTGCTAAGGCTTGGAAGCCACGCTCAATTATTTCGGTAAAGACTTATCTTTCTATTCGTCTTTTAATTGCTCTATTCGAAAACTACCTGCTTTATTTAAGCCCAAATGTTTTGCTAAATAAGGCAGCGCCTCTTGCATTTGTGCTTTTAAAGTCCACGGCGGATTAATTACAATCATGCCGCTCGCTGTCATGCCTTGCTCATTACTATCTGCAGACTGCGCTAACTCAAAAAGTTGAATATTTTTAATGCTACTTTTTTTAAGCTTATGCTCTAGCAAGTCAATCCTCTCTCTATCAACGACGGGATACCAAAGTACAAAAGTACCCGTTGCGAAGCGCTTATAAAGCTGTTCTAGCGTTTCCACAACTTGCTGGTATTCGGTTTTTATTTCATACGATGGGTCAATTAATACAATGCCTCTACGCTGTTGTGGTGGCATAAGGCCGATACAGTGTTTAAAGCCATCTTCATGAAAAATTTGAATGCGCTTATCTCTTTGCATGGCAGTCTTTAAGAGTTCAATTTCTGTATTATGTAATTCATACAGTTTTAATTGGTCTTGCGGACGTAGGCATTGTTTTGCAATCATCGGTGAGCCTAAGTAATGCGTTAGTGCATCATCTTGATTAGCTCGTTTGATTTGCTCTACATAGCTTTGTACACAGTCTGGCAAATCTGTCTGCTGCCATAATTGTGCAATGCCTTGTTGATATTCTTGCGTTTTTTCCGCTTGTTCACTTTGCAAAGAATAAGCGCCCGCGCCGGCATGGGTATCTACATAACAAAAAGGTTTTTCTTTCTTTTTGAAATGCTCCAATATATGAATAAGAATAGTATGTTTAAGTACATCGGCATAATTGCCTGCGTGGTATGAGTGGCGATAGCTAAGCATAGAATAGTAGAGTAAGTAGTCGTTCAGAATTATCTTAACATTTTATTTAATGTAGGATGGGTAGAGCGTCTTTTTGTGAAACCCATCATTCTGCGTGAGATTGATGGGTTTCATTACGTACCAAAAAGCGGGTACTTCATTCTACCCATCCTACAAAAATTTAGAATAATTTTGCATAGCTACTTAAGTCAGTTTAGCTAAACTAGCCTAAACCAATATGGGAAAGTGAGTAATAAAACGTCAAAAAAAAGCCCGCCCTATTTTTAGGGAGGGCTTAAATACAGCTTGGATATTCAGCTATTTATTTACCCAAAATACCTTTCACTGATTGTAATAAATCAGAGGGTAAAACAACGGTTTTAGCATTATCGGATTCAGCCAATTTTTTCATTGCTTCAACATATTTTTCACCTAACAAGAAAGTGGCTGGCAATTCTTTATCTTGAATGGCTTCTGTAATACTTGAAATAGATTTCGCACTCGCTGTTGCTAATAGTATTTTTGCTTCTGCATCACGGCGAGATGCTTCTAAACGCCCATCAGCCTCTAAAATAGCGGCTTGTTTCTCACCTTCTGCACGTGTAACCGCTGCTCGACGCTCTCTTTCTGCCGCGCCTTGCTCTTCCATTGATGCTTGCATGGTACTTGATGGGTTAATATCTTGTATTTCAACTGTTTTCAGCATCACACCCCAGTCAGCAATATCATCAGAAATACCATCTTTTAACCTTGTTTTAATATGATCCCGTGATGATAAGGCCTCATCCAATGTCATCTCACCAATAATAGACCTCAATGAAGTTTGCACTAATTTCTCAATCGCTAAAACAAAGTCCTCCACCCCATAAACCGCTTTTTCGGGTGAGACAATATTAATATAAGCAATTGCATTAGTAATGATCACAGCATTATCTTTCGTAATGACCTCTTGTGGTGGAATATCTAAAACGATATCTTTCGTGGTAATTTTCTCAACAATTGAATCCACATAAGGAATCACAAAATTAAGTCCGGGTAATAAAGTTGTGTGATATTTACCTAGTCGCTGGACTATATGTTTATACCCCTGCGGCACAAGGCGCACCCCTTTAATAACCGTTACAATCACCAATACAATAAACGCGATAACAATATATAAACCTTCCATCATTTAATCCTCTTTTATTTAATTGAAACAATCAATGCATTACCTGAAAATTCACGCACAATCACGCGACTTCCTACCTCTATAGTATCCGTACAAATAAACTGCCATTCATCAGCACCTAATATCGGCGCGGAAAACCGCAATGTACCTCGCCCTTCATGTGCCGAGTTATATTCTATAACTGTGCCCACTTGGCCCAGCATACTTTCTTTCGCCATGCCTGAAAACGTCTTATTTTTTAATAAAGGCGAAATCCACTTAAACCATGAAAAAATAATGGCTATAGAAAGGCAAATCCAAATCGCCAGCTGTACAGTAAATGACAAAGGTATGATTAATAGTAGCAAGCCGACGATAAAAGCCCCCAAACCAAACCAAAGTGCTACAAAGCTAAATAGCATAATTTCCAATAAAGCCAGTGCAAAACCAAAAACCATCCAATGCCAGTAAGCCACTTCTGCATTTAACCATTCGAGCATACTCATCTCCTTTAAAATTTATGTTCTTTCATTAACTAGATCCGTACAATATACCCTTAATTTTAAAGTAACAGGAAAAAGCATGATTATTTGGGCATTTAATTTATTAATTTTGGCGACTGGGATTTTAATCGTAGGCTTAATCAACCCAAAGTGGATATTATTTTGGTGGGAAAAGAAAGAACCTAAGCGAATGTTCGTTGTCGGCATGAGCTTGGCTATTTATATGGGGGCCGCTATTTTATTTGGTGAAGGAAACCGTCAAAATGCGCCACTTTCTGAAGTGGTACAAAAAAATAAACCCGTTATTATCGAGAGCGAGAGCCCTGCTGATTTAGTAGAAAAATAACGCTTATTTGAGGCATACTCCCCCGCTAAATCTTGCGGGGATTGGCTAGCTCATCAAAACCCAAACTTAAGCAACAACCGAGCAGTTTCTGCCTTCTTTTTTCGCGCTATAAAGTGCTTTATCTGCGCGATTAAAGATTTTATCTTGTGTATCACCTTCAACTAATTCCGCAATACCACAAGAGATTGTAATATTAATTTTTTTACCTCCGTAGGTAAAACCAGTTCTCTCAATAATTTTGCGTATCTTTTCTGCTAATATTTTGGCTGACTGCTTATCTGTATTAGATAATAGCATGGTAAATTCCTCACCACCAAAACGTGAAACAAAGTCTGTTTCGCGGCAGTATTTTTGTAACAAACTGGCAATAATACTCAAGGTTTTATCACCCGCGCTATGCCCGTAAGTATCATTAATTTTTTTAAAGAAATCGATATCCCAAAGCAAAAGGCTTACCGGTGTTGCATTACGCTGCCAGCGTGAAAATTCAATATTAAAACGCTGTTCATAAGCTAACCGGTTAGGTAATTGCGTTAACTTATCCGTAAATGCCTGAGTAGATGCTTTTTTAAGGCTTGACTCTAAATCTTGCGTTTCTTTTTTCATCGCAGCAATTTCAGAATTCATTTGCGCAAACTGTTGCAGTGTTTTTTCTGAGCGAACTTTTTCTTCTTTTTTATGCGTTTGAATTTGAGTACGTAATACTGTTAGTTCATCTTTAATTAACTCTTTTAAAGGCTCTAACTTTGTCGCGCTGTCTGAATGATCTTGTAACGCCTGCACCTTTTCATCGAGCGCTAAATCAAACTTTTGCTTTTGAACTTGTGTTTCTTCATACAAGTTATTAGCATCTACCGTTCCCGTTGCCAATTCACCCAGCTGCTGAGTAACTAAGG
>JAQRMR010000047.1 GCA_028599115.1 Methyloprofundus sp. | reverse complement strand
ATTACAGAAGAAGGGTTACAAGCGGTTAAAAAATTGTTGCGTAAAACAGCGACTAAAAATACGGCAGTTTCGTGTCATTGGATTAGGTCTAGGAGTCGGAGTGAGTTTTTATGGGTAGTCGGCAGTAAAAGTGAATTTAATGAACAAGGCGTTGTGCCAGTAAATTACACCAATCAAATAAATGCACTAAAAATGGATGAAATAAACGTGAATATTGAAAATTATTATGCAAACACCAAGAAACAACCATTGGATCAGCATTTATTTGCTGTGGGGTATGTGGCTCAATTATTAGCAACACAACTAACAAAGGATGAGAAGCTATCTAAATCAATTTTTGTTGCTGGGTGCTGGCATGATATGGGTAAGATAGATCCTAATTTCCAAGGCTGGTTAGCAAAAGAATTAAAAAAGAAAGGGGTTTTAGAGCTTGGCATACCAGAAAGCGGTCAACATGATGATAAAAAATCTAAAAACTATCCAAGGCATAATGAAATCTCACTCTTACTTTTTCACCTATTAAATAAGCAACAATTTCCTAATACAAGTGCTAAAAAATATACGGAACATGCTATTTATTGGCACCATGATAAATGGTTTCGCGGAGCAGAAAAAAATGGCCGCTTAATAAGTTATAGTCTTGATATGGTATATAACAAGCTCTTGCAAAAAGAGGGGCTTGAGAATGTGAAAGAAATGTTTGAGATAGCAAGAGCTTTAACACTTCAAATTAATAGCATTGCAGAAAGTTATGCCGACGACGAAAGTTTATTGATTGATAAAGCCAACTCAAATTTAGATGAAGAAAAACTCAGTGAAGTAGAAGATGCAAAATTACCTGAGTATAAAAAATACTCTGAAAAATTAAGTGTTAATGCTTATCAAACAAATATCAATGAAAATGCAAAAAATAATATTGCTAGAACGGCTGTTATTTCTGCAGACAGATTAGTTTCCTCTTTAAGTGCTGAAGTATTAAACACCCACATTGAAGAAGGTACTTTAAAACAGCTGCTTGAAGAATCATTGCTGAATGATAGAGGGTTAAAAGCTGACATAAAAAACTGCTTAGAAAGATTTGAAAATAAATACCCGAATAGTGACAGAAACAAAAAACAAACAGTAGCTGCTCAAGAATTATCAGATGAAGAAATTGCCATTGGTGTATTAAATGGCCCCGCAGGATGTGGAAAAACAAAAATAGCCTTGGAATGGGCAGCCAACACCAACGCTAAAAAAATAATATGGATTTGCCCAAGAGTTCAGGTTTGTCAGGGCTTAGTTAAAGACCTAACAAGTAATGAGTATTTACCCAAAACTAAAATTGAGATTTGTACAGGTGAATTTAAAACACTTTATCAGAATGGAAAAGAAACACCGACACCAGAAAATGGAGAGTTTTCAGGTGATATTGTTTTAACAACCATTGATCAAGTGATTAATACCATTACCACACATTCCAAGGTGACGGGCTTGGTTCAGTATATGAATGCTCATGTGGTTTTTGATGAATACCATGAGTACGTGACCATGCCAGCCTTTAACCTATTATTTTCCGAATTGGTAGCCTGTAAAAAACTACAAGGTGAAAAAGCAAATGCTTTGCTGGTCTCTGCAACGCCTAACCCCTATTTTGTAGAAGAGTTATTGGGGCTAAATAGCAATGATATTATTGGTATTGATAGTTTTAATCAAAGCCAATATAAAATTGAGTTCACTCCTTTTGAAGAAGGTAGCGAAGAAAATAATCCGCTTTATCAAGCACAACCCAAAAATACCATTGTTATCAGCAATACAGCGACCACGGCACAAAGAAGTTTTATAAAAAACCAAGCGACTGAAACAGCCATGTTATTTCACTCAAAATATAAAAAGTCGGACAAACAAGGTTTGTTTGATAAAGTATTTAATACCTTTAAAAAAGAAGGGACAAGAGAAGTCGATATTTTACGAGCAGGGCCGATAGTCCAAGCCTCTTTAAATATTACTTGTGACAAAATGATTACTGAATTTACTGTTGCTGAAAACTGGCTACAACGAATGGGGCGATTAGACCGATTTGGCAAAAATTTACAGGCTAATAGCTATGTTACAGCCATACCAGAAACCTTAGCCAATAGTAAGCAAAGCGGGGCTTGTGCACGATTTTTAAATCAGTCAAATAGCTTGCAAAGTGCAAAAGCGTGGTATGTGTTTTTGCAAGATAAATTAGCGGATAAAGCAACTCTCAGCATTGCTCAACTTTATCAAATTTATCAAGATTTTAATGAGGATAAAATCAGTCGAGATGCGATTGAACAAGATCTAGTAAATGCTTTAAAAAAGAGTGTTGAAATGATTAATGCCAAAGTTATGGACCCTGTTGCATTTTCAAATAAAAACAAAGCAAAAGCTGATAAGCCTAAAATCAAAAAGCACTCATTACGGGGCGATAATCGTTTTGTGCAAATGGCAGTGATGAATGTGGACAATGGTAAAGAACCATTCCCAGATGAGTATGCCTATGATGAAAACGATGACGAAGGGAACTTAACAATGGCGGTGGAAACGATTTGTGGGTATGGAGATAGTGAAAAAAACTTATTAGCCTTTATGGCAAAAAAACATCACAACATTAAAGAGGGAGCAAAAAAAGCTTATAAAGATAATGTTTTATTAGGTGAGGCAAGAAGTTCTGAGTCACCTATTTATTTAAGTTATACACCAGAAGATTTAAAACAAGTAGAAGCAGAAGCAAACCCCTATGCAATTTATTATGCAGTAGGTAAAAACCAGCCCATTGGGGCTATTTCAGTACATCAATTTAATACTCAAGGAAAGTCATTATGCAAAAAGTAACAGGTATAAAAAGCGTCGATTTTAAAATAACTGCATTAGGTCATGGTGTGGTGAACTGGAATGGGCCAACAACGCTAACAGGTGATGGTGGTAAAACGGTTGATAATCACACCTTACCAAAATTACGAGGCTATACAAACCTAACAGGTAAAGAAAAAGAAGGCACGGGATATAAGTATAAAAAAGAAGCCACTGATATTGATTTCAAGAAAACACCTTTATATATCAGTCAGAATTGTATTCGACATCATTTGTTTAGAGACCAAGCATTTGACATTCACTATGCAGCAGAAAAAAGCCTACAGGGTGTTTTAGCTTCAATAACAGGGTTAATTCGTGGTTTTGTTGTGCCATCCAGCCAGTGCAAACGTACCAGTCCTTTATTGATGGAAGATTTTGTTGATGAATTAGGTAACGGTAACTTTGAACAATTTGGTCAGGCTGGGGAGCGTGATAGCTCATCATTTTTTTCAAAAACAACCTTTGGCGATACAAAATACATCTCTTATGGCTCAATCAGTATTGAGCAATTGCAATTTATTTCATTAGATAAGAAGTTTGATCGTTGTGCAATGGTTATCAAAGATGGGCAAGGTGAAGAAGTTGCTCAAGCTGTGCAAGACTTTATTAAAACGCTTAACCCTGACTTAAATTCACAAGCGACCTTTCATCAAAATTATGTTCGAGGAGGGACTATTTTTGAAGAGGGAGAAAATGGTATTTTACTTAACAATGATGCAATACAGGCACTGATTGAGCATAGTTTGCAAATGATAAGTGAGCTTTCTATTCGGCAGGCAAAATCTTATATGTATGTTGATGAAATATTAGTGGATTACAATGATAGTCATAAGATGATGCGTATTAAGCGAGATGAGGGGGATATATCTGAACAAGCTAACTCGGATTATGCTATTTATTTTTACGCCAAATAAAGGGGGGGGTTATGAAAATTATCATAGATTATGAATCCTCATGGCGTAATTCATTTTTAGATCCAAACACCAGTAACAATGAACCCTTACCGAAAAAAGGGCGTAAATTTATTGGATCTATGACAAATCTAAAGAAGCCTGAAAACTTTATTAAAAGAGAGATCACATTAGATACCGTAATGGGAGTATTAAATAGAGTCATAGGTGACCAACGTAAACTGTATCAAGCAAGAGGTGAGGATGATTATTTCTTTAAAGATATTGATTATGCTGATAGCGATAAGGTGATATTTAAAGATAGTGTTATTGAAACTAGTGAGATAACATTCATTAGAAATATCACTGGTAGTACCGATCAAAATGCGTTTACAGGTGCGATAAAAACCAATGATGCTATGTTTTCATCAGGTTATTCGGCTGAATTTTGGGGAGTATTAGCATTAGATTTTGAAGGCCTTTGTCAGTTTATTGCTGCAAAGACTAAAGTAATAGCTACCATAGACGCTGACCCAGTATCAATTATTGGAAAATTAGAATTGTTAAATAAAGAAAAAGCGGTTGCGAACGAAGGAATAGCAAACGAAGCGTTAGAATACTTAAAGCAGACGTTTGAAGGTGTAGAATATTTGAATAAAAAATCTGAAATTATGCCCATTAGCTTATATTGTTCCGCTCTTTATTTGCAGTTAGAGCGGTTGGCCCCGCGTTTTAATATGGATTCTGCAAAAACCAAAGCAGGCGGTATTAGTGGTATCTCTAAACGAGGTTTTACCACTAAAGATTTTATGAGCCGTTTTACCACCGGAGAAAAAAAGAAAATCTGGGGTAATCCTTATATTCGTAAAGAAAGAATAAAAGGTGTTGGCGAAGTCACTTCGTTAATGACAAAAGCCAGTGGACAACTTGAAATTAACCTTGATGTTAGTCGAGAGAAAGCCAAAGAAATAAAAGTCATGATCGAAAATGCGGGTGTATCAAGTTTTTATCTGGGTAAAAAAGGATTAGCTTATATTTCTCAAGACATTGATACAAGGGAGTTAAAGCAATGAAACATTATGTAGATATTGTTATAAAACCAGATGATGAAATGCGAGAAAATGTACTGCTTAATAAGGTTTACACCAAACTACACAAAGCACTCTTCACCTTAAAGACAACTGAAATAGCGGTTAGCTTTCCTGAATATAAAGTATTACTAGGTGATGTGATACGACTTCATGGCACTGAATTAAAACTGTCAGAATTGCAAAATACAAATTGGTTAGGAGGTTTATCAGGCTATTGTCAGGTGTCTTCGATACAAACAGTACCAG
>JAQRMR010000046.1 GCA_028599115.1 Methyloprofundus sp. | reverse complement strand
CGGAAAACGCTGACGCTATCCCGGCCTACGAGCTATGTCACCGTTAAGTGTGGATAAGCAGAGAAGTCATTTCATTAAAAGAGGCGTTTAATTTATCAATACCAGCACGAGCGGCTTGAATTTCTCCCTTTAAATAGAGGTCTTGTAAGGAATGCGCCTGAGCGTGTAATTCATTATGGGCTTGCTCAAGTTGAAATAGCATGTTCTTAGCAAAAATTTGTTCTGTTTTCTCGCGCTTTATCCAGTAAGCGCAATGGTTGCGCGTGCTTTTCATAATAGGCCATGAATGGGTAGCGCTAGGTTCTGCTTGAATATTAGTCAGTAATTTATTTTTCCATTGCTTAGTAACGAGTTGGAAAGATAAGGTCTTTTCTGCTTTGCTGCTATGCGGCTTACTGCCATACAGTTGCCATTCTGTATTGGGCGTATATTGGGCTAACCATGCTTTTATGTCATTTGCCGGCATCGGTTTAGCAATGCCATAACCTTGGGCTAACTGGCAGCCCATCATCAATAATAATAACCCGTGGTCTGTTGTTTCTACACCTTCAGCAATAACGGTACGGTTAAAGGCGTTAGAAAGCCCAATAATACCTTCAATAATTGAATAATCGCTGGGGTCATCAAGTACATCGCGCACAAAACTTTGGTCAATTTTAATGGTATCCGCAGGTAAGCTTCTTAAATGGGTTAGCGAGGAATAACCGGTGCCAAAGTCATCCAGTGCAATATTGACCCCCAGCATGTTTTGGCAGGCACTAATGATTTTTTTAATGGTTTGGATGTCGCCTAAAGCACTGCTTTCGAGTATTTCTAATTGCAAAAAGTTCGATTTAACATTAGGGTGTTGAGCGAGCACGTTATCTAGGTGGTCAATGAACAGGTTAGACTGTAAGTGATAAGAAGCAATGTTAATGCTCACTTCAAGAATAATGCCTTGTTCTTGCCAAGTGTCTAACTGTGCTAAAGCTTTCTGAATTACCCAGTTGCCAATTTGAATTTCTAGCTCGGTGCCATCAATTAAAGGTAAAAATTCTATGGGAGGAATAAGGCCTTTTTCTGGATGTATCCAGCGAATCAAAGCTTCAGCACCAATAACTTTACTCGTGACCATATTGACTTTAGGCTGGTAATATAAAGTGAATTCTTCGTTTAATAGGGCTTGTTCAATTTCACTTAAGCGGTGATGTTTGTAGATGATTTCTTTGTCTTGAGTCGCATTAAATAAATGAAATTGGTCGCGCCCTAGCTGTTTAGATTGATACATCGCTTGATCTGCATGACGGAGTAAAGTATCAATATCACCGGTATCAGAAGGGTATAAAGTAAAGCCACTAGAAGCAGAAATAAAAAGCTCTATATTGTCAATTAGGTAAGGTTCTGCAAGCGACTGATGTAAGCGTTGCAGTGTTTGCTCGCACTGCTCGCTTGATTGAATATCGTTCAATAATAAAGCAAACTCGTCGCCCCCTTGGCGGGAAACGGTATCTTCTTCTCGAATGCAGTGGTTAATACGTTTAGCAACTTCAATTAATATTTGGTCGCCGACCTCATGACCGTAGTTATCATTAATAGGTTTGAATTTGTCTAAATCCAGAAAACAGACGGCCAATTGCAGTTTGTTACGTTTACTATGGGCAATCGCTTGGTGAAATAGATCGACAAAGAGGGTGCGGTTAGGCAGACCTGTTAATAGGTCATAATGTGCCATCAGAGTGAGTTCTTCTTGTTGTTTTTTGCTTTGTGTTACGTCGCTAAACATGCCCACGTAATGAATGATTTCATCGTTATCATTCGTTAAAGCAGAAATAGTAAGCGACTCGGCATAAAGCTCACCATTTTTAGTACAGTCCCAGATTTCGCCTTGCCAGTAACCGTCATCATTAATGATTTGCCACATTTCAGCATAAAACTGTGGGCTCTGTTTGCCTGAGCTTAGTATTTTTGGGTTTTTTCCTATGGCTTCTTCACGGCTGTAGCCAGTGATTTTGCAAAAAGCAGGGTTGACGTCAATAATTATTTGATTGGCGTCGGTAATAGTGATGCCTTCGTGGGTGTCACTAAAAACACGCGCAGATAGTTTCAGCTGATCTTCCGCTTGCCTACGTTTTATCTCTAAGATGACTTGAGAGCATAGTTCAGCGACTGCTTGTACAAAGTCCTGCTCTTCGATTAACCAATCAGGCTGAGAGCCTATTTGTTCGAGACAAATAACGCCCACTATTTTTCCTTGTATACGTATCGCTTGATCCATTAATGAATTGATAGCAAAGGGCTTCAGGTAGTCTTCGGATAACTCACTGGTCGCCGGGTGGGCTAAAGCATTATCAGCTAAAATATTGCCCGTCATTTCTAATGCATTAAAGTAACGAGGGTAATTGCTGGTTGCTAGGGCTAACTCATCGTGCGATAGTTTTCCTTGGTTATAGAGTGCTTGGCAGTTTAGTTTGCTTTTATCTTTATTGAATAACCAAATGCTGACACGAGATACCTGTAATTGTGCAGCCGTTATGGTGATGATATTATCAAATGCTTCAACTTGATTGGAGTAGGTTTCTTTAGAAAGTCTTAATAGAATCTCCTTGTTTTGTAAGATTTTTTCTTGGTTATTGCGTAATTTTTCTTCTCTGAGTTTTCTTTCAGTGATATCAAAGAGGGTAATTAGTCGTAAGTCCCCTTTTTTGGGGTTAGTTTTTTCTAAAATAGTAGCGTTGAGCACAATATGCTTCACTAGACCATTTTTACAGTGAATTTCTACTTCTTCAGGTTCCGTAGCATGATGGTATTTTTCATACATTTTTAGGTTATGTAAGCGTAATTGTAAAATGGCTTCTCGGTAATAAGGGTCTGGATAGGCTTTAGGCCACCAGTCATTTAGTGTAGGAATTTCAGCAAGCGTATAGCCAAAGGTATCAATAAAAGCTTGGTTAAGGTAGGTGATATTATCTGCTGAATCTGTGACAGCCTGAGGAACAGGAGAGACATTAAGCATCGACTGTAGTTGTCGTTGGCTATGAGCAATAATTTTTTTTGATTGCTTAAGGCGGTAGCCATGAAAAAGAAAGATAAGAAAAATAGTTAAAACAAAGAAACCGATTTCTAATAAGGTGCGCGTGCTTACCCCTGTGTGGACGGTTAGCCCCATCCATTTATTTTCAATGCGCTTACGCTCTTGAGGGGAGATATTATTGAATGCTTTATTGATGATGGAAAGCAGTTCAGGGTGAGGTTTGATAATACCAACCCTATAATGGTTTGTATCACCTGTATCACCTGAAAACTGGAGATTTAAAATTCCCGATTTTTTGATTGAATAATCAGCAAAAGTAGCATCACCTATGTAGGCATCCGTTTCTCCTGTGGAAACTTTCTGTAATGCTTCTGCTGTTGTATCAACCAATAAAAAATTTATCTCAGGGTGACTAATTGATAGCCTATCATAGCTAGAGTAGCCTTTTTCAACAGACACCGTTTTACCAGATAATTTTTTTAATGAGCCAATATAACCATTGCGATTAGCATTAATAATAACTCGTGGACTACTATTGTAAGGTGCTGAAAATTTAAGGTATTCTTGTCTTTGTGGGGTTTTGTTTAAGCAAGAGATTAGGTCTAGTTCACCTTGTTTTGCCAAAGCGAGAATTTCAGGCCATGATTTATCTTTAATAATTTCAAATTTAACACCCAGTTGCTTTTCTAGTAGTTGCATATAATCGGCCGCTAAACCGAGGTAGCGACCTTTTTTGTCAAGCCACTCATAAGGTGCAAAATTACGGTCGATACCAACACGAATAATGGGGTGTTTTTTTAGCCAAGCTTTTTCTTTGGCTGATAAAACTAAGGCTGTGTTGTTATCGAGAATGAAGTTTTTTAAGTTAAGGTCACTTAATGGTGGCGCTAAATTTAAATCTGCATAAGTGTTTGCGACTCGCCTTAAACGATTGGCATTAATACTCCCTAAGGGAATAATGTTGGGTAAAATTAATTTTTCTGTTTCTTTTGCCTCATAGCGTAAGGCCTCAATACTGAGTTCACTGTGGTATTTGTTTTTTAAAAGTTGGATTAATTCTTCTGGGTGAGCAAGGGCGTACTGCCAACCTTTGAGTGAGGCGCGTTTGAAACGCTCGACACGTTGAGCATGGTTTTTCAGCTCGCTTTGGCTGGTATATAAAATATCGCCATAAAAATCAAAACCGTAATTCTGAGGGTTAATAATATTGAGTTTTATACCTTGTGATTTAAG
>JAQRMR010000045.1 GCA_028599115.1 Methyloprofundus sp. | reverse complement strand
AACACACCTTTAAAGGCGGGGATGACATAAACATTAACAATCATCATGGCGATACTAATAGCGATAATGACCATGGTGGGATACTGCAGTGCTGATTTGATTCGGCTTTGCGTTTCTTTTTCACGCATGAGGTATTCAGAAATTTGTAAAAAACCTTGGTCTAAAGAGCCAGTGCTTTCCCCTACTTTGATAACATTAAGGAATAGACTGTTGAATATTTTCGGGTGCTGTTCCATCGCTTTACCCATCGTTAAGCCACCTTCTAATGCTGAAGCAATATCAGAAAGTGCTGAAGAAAGTGCTTTGTTATGCGTTGATTCAATCAAACTGTGAATCGCTCGGATAATCGGCACACCTGCTTTAGTCAAGCTGTACATTTGCCGGTTAAATAAAATTAAGTCATCAAGGTTGAGGCTTCTAATATCTTGCCATTGATTAAATTGGGCTAATAAATCTATATCAGGTGTAAATTCAGCAATACGAATGGGTGCTATGTCTTGTGCTATTAATAAGCTTGCGACAGCCTGCGCACTATTTGCTTCAATCGTTGCTTCGATTAAATTACCCTGCTTATTACGGGCTGTGTATTTAAAACTAGGCATTATGCACCAGAACCTGTAATGCGTATCACTTCATCTAAAGTGGTAATGTGGCTTTTGGCAAACTCTAAAGCGCTGACGGTAAAAGGTTTAAAACCTGGAGTCTGTTTTGCTGCAGTGATAAACGCGGGTGAGTCATTACGGCGTAAGGCATCTAATGTATCGTGCGTCATTTCTAATAACTCATAAACACCAATTCGACCTTTATAACCCGTGTTATTACATTGATGGCAACCTTGGCCATGTTTGAAATTAATAGCTTGAGTATTTATCGATGGAAAAGAGTTTTCTAGCCAAACCTGCTGGTGCTCGTCAAGCGTTGTATCTGTTATGCAACTTGTGCAAATTCGTCTGACCAGCCTTTGCGCAATAATAATTTGTAAGGCACTGGCTAAAATATAACCCTTAACACCCATATCTAAAAGCCGGGTGGCTGTTTCTACTGCACTATTGGTATGCAAAGTTGAGAAAACTAAATGTCCGGTAATGGCGGCACGAATTGCAATTTCAGCGGTTTCTGTATCACGCATCTCACCCACTAAAATAACATCAGGGTCTTGGCGTAATGCCGAGCGTAAAACACTGGCAAAGCTTAAGCCTATTTTCTCATTCACTTGCGATTGATTTATGCGCGATAAACTATATTCAACAGGATCTTCTGCAGTGATGATCTTGGTATCTGGTGTATTCACTTCTGTTAAAGCAGAATAAAGAGTGGTTGTTTTACCGCTCCCTGTTGGGCCAGTCACTAAAATTAAACCATGAGGGTTTTTAATGTGCTTTTTAAAGGTACTGAGTAAATCATTAGGAATACCCAACTTATCGAGATCTAATAAATTTTGTGAATGATCCAATAAACGCATAACAATAGATTCACCATGTGTAACCGGCAAGGTTGATAAACGCACATCTAATGTTTTACCTTTTACTCGAATGGTAAAGCGGCCATCTTGAGTACGCACAAAACACTCAATGCTCCGGTGTTTAATATCCACTAATACATACTCTTTTAAGCTTTCAATTTGGCGATACGCAGCAAACTTCTCACCACGATCATAAGCTTCGGTTGAGTCGGATAAAACTTCAATAATTAAACTGGGGTAGCTTAGGAATTGCTCTGCTTTATGGTCTGATTGATGACAAGAAACCATGACATCTGGGTAATAATAAGCGTCAAGATGTTCAATTTGCAACTTCATATCCGACATATAGGCGCGGCAAGGGGTATTGCGTAGTTGTTGCTTTAGATGGCTAGCAATGTTTAAAGAGGCAACAACATGTTCGCGCCTAGCTCCACCCATTGCAAAGATTTCTCCCTGCAGAAATTCATGTTTTTCTTCTTGTGACTCTTCCCAAATTAAAAATTCTGGGCTAGTCATGGACAGTTTTTCAGCGGGTGTTGACATCGGATAGGCCTATTATTAGCAGAGTGCTTATTAAAGCATAAATCTTAATGTAGCGTAAAACAATGGTGTCAGGTCTTTGATTTATGATATATAAAAAAGAGAAATAAAAAAACCTCTTTGATTTGAATATTCTGGTGCGTTATAGCGCGTCACTTCTCTGGGGAATCGGCGAATATTTTGAGTTACACTATTCTATTGCGAGTGGTGGTATTAGCAATCATCATAAATCAAAGACCTGACCCTGTTTTTTTTCAGTCACAATAGGTTTGCTCAGTACGATATTTATAGTGGGAATAGCGCAAAACCTCGCGCACCTGATCCATCAGTTTCAAATCAGAATTAGGGCGAAATTTATTTTTAATATCC
>JAQRMR010000044.1:40880-53884 GCA_028599115.1 Methyloprofundus sp. | reverse complement strand
AAGTCACGCGCTGTTGCTAGCAATAGTAGTGCAGATGTCGATTTGTGGTAATCCTCTACTTCCAGTAAAATTTTTACCTAGCTAAAAACAAATACTTAATCGTATTAACGGTAACTTCTCATTATCAACGGGCACTGGAACGCAGGTCTTTAGCCTGCCGCTGAATCAATGCAGGCTAAAGACCTGCGTTCCATTTATTCAGGAGTTCGATCCTGTGGATAATGAGAAGTTACTATTAACGCTTGCCGATTTAACTAAACCGGCAAGCGTAGCTCAAAAAAACCTCACTTACCCGCGAAAAGCCTCTCCCTTATATCAAGCCTTTTATTTTATAACTGCCTTTTGTTTTTAAAATAACTTGCACAGGCTCTGCACTATTATTTTTCCAATACCAACCATGGGAGCCTGTAAAGGGAATCAACTGCGCGCCCGATGCTTTATTTAAAGTGCTCAATTGGTAGCTCTTAAAATATCCCGAGGTATCACCTTTAGGCTCACCATGAAAATCAAAATATAATGCCGCACCATTACTGCTCCATTCATAGCTAATGGTTGCAGCTTTTTTTATAAAAAACTTATATTCCAAGCCTGAATGTGGCGGCACAGTTATCATTACGATATCTTGCCAATCAGCCGCTAATTCCCCTGCTGGACAGCTCACAGCTTTCTTGCTATTTAATGTTTGTTTCTCAGCTAAAGCCATCAAGCCTAGCTTATCACCCAAGCCAGTTGGATCAATACCATATTCAGCCGGTGCAATAAATGCAATTAAGATAAAGAAGGCCAATAAGCTCGCAACCACTGAACTTATCACAATCGTTTTTAAGGACTGCACAGGAATTTTTACTTCACTCATACTAAACTCACTTTTTCTGTTAATTTTTGATTTAAAAACTCTGGAATTCGCTGATCCAGCCAATAGCTAAACTTAAACATTCCCCTTCCTTCAACAAAACCTACATGCCCTCCCGCTTGCGTTAACTCCAACACAACGCTTTCTGATAGCTCATGACAACTGGGAATAATATCTTCGCTCATAAAAGGGTCATCAAGCGATTGAATTAATAAGGTCGGAACTTTTATGGCTTGTAAAAACTGCTTAGAACTAGAACGCTGATAATAATCGTCTGCACTGGTAAAGTCATATAACTGTGCAATAACACGCTGATCATATTGCCAGAATGAACGAACCTGACTTAAATCACCTATTTGCTTAACTTGCTCTGCCGCCTCTTCAGCACCAATAGCAAGTAAATGCTGATATTTTAAAGTAATATACTCTTTTAACTCACGAATTAACCGCTGCCGATAAATTCGTGAAAAGCCACTGTCCAATTGAGTTGCACAAGGTCCCAATTCAAAAGGTACCGAGACTGCCGTCGCAGCAAATAAATCAACCGAACTGCCTTGCTCCCCCAGCCATTTAAGTAAAACATTTCCACCTATCGAAAAACCAACCGCTGCCAATGGCGTATTAGGCTCTCTTGTCTTCAAGGTTCGATATAAAAAGTCAATATCACCCGTTTCTCCTGAGTGATAACAGCGAGATGTTTGATTAAACTCTTCACTACAGCCTCTGAAATTAAGCGCGACACTGCGTAAACCTTGCTTTAATAAACTCACCTGTAAGCCTAATATATAACTCGACTGCGAACTACCTGTTAAGCCATGCAACAAAATCACTAAAGGCTGGTTGCCTGCGCCACAAAAATCTAAATCTAAAAAATCCCCATCTACTGTCACTAACCTTTCACGCTTTAAGGACGGTGATTTTACTTTTCTAAACAAAGAGGGAATGATGGTTTGTAAATGTCGGTTTCGACACCACCAAACCGGCTTAAATCGGGATTTAATTAACATTGTTTAAACAATCAAAAATAAGGGCAGAGTATTATTTGTTCATTTTAACTAAAAAACCACGTAATGAACGACTTATCTACTCTCATGACATAAAGCACACAAAGTTATCCACAGATTTTGTGGATAATTCACAAGCCTTTCGATGCTATAATTAACGTTTTTTCTGTCCCATTACATTTAGCCATTATGACAACCGCCAATAAAGACAAACTTTCCAGCGCTCGATTCTCTCAAGCAACCGATGCCTTTGTGGAAATTTTTACCGCCTCTGTTGATTTTGACCAACGTATGGCACAACAAGATATTGAAGGTTCTGTGGCACATGCAACCATGCTTTGCAAAATCGGCATATTAACCGAGGCTGAACGTGACAGTATCTTTACTGGCTTAAAACAAATTAGTACAGAAATTGAAAACGGTGATTTTCAATGGTCTGTTCAGCAAGAAGATGTGCACATGAACATTGAGGCGCGCTTAACCGAATTAATCGGCATGGCAGGTAAAAAGCTACATACCGGGCGCTCTCGAAATGACCAAGTTGCTACCGACATTCGACTTTATTTGCGCAGTGAAATTAACAGCATTATTGAAGTAATCCAACGCTTACAAACCGCTTTATTAGATTTAGCAGAAAAAGAAGCGGATACGATTATGCCTGGTTTTACTCACCTGCAAGTTGCACAGCCGGTCACCTTTGGCCATCACTTAATGGCTTGGTACGAAATGCTTGTGCGCGATAAAGAGCGTTTAGAAGACTGCCTCAAACGCATCAATATTCTACCTTTAGGCGCAGCAGCTTTAGCGGGGACTAGTTACCCTATTGACCGTCATTTAACCGCTGAATTATTAGGCTTTTCTCGCCCATCTAACAACTCTTTAGATTCTGTCAGTGATCGTGATTTTGCGATAGAGTTTACCGCAGATGCCAGCATTATTATGATGCATTTATCGCGTTTTTCAGAAGAGTTAGTGCTATGGGCCAGTGCACAATTTTCCTTTATAGAGCTACCCGATGCTTTTTGCACTGGCTCCTCTATCATGCCGCAAAAGAAAAACCCAGATGTGCCTGAATTAGTCCGTGGAAAATCAGGACGCGTCACCGGCCATTTAATGTCTTTATTAATGCTAATGAAAAGCCAACCTTTAGCCTATAATAAAGACAACCAAGAAGACAAAGAACCTATTTTTGATACAGTTGATACACTGATTAATTGCTTACGTGCTTTTGCAGATATGATCCCTCATATCGAAGCAAAACGCGACAATATGTTCGATGCAGCCAAAAAAGGCTTTGCTACGGCAACCGATTTAGCTGATTATTTGGTTAAAAAAGGCATGGCATTCCGTGACGCTCATGAAGTAGTGGGTTTAGCTGTTAAATTAGGACTGGATTCTAAGCGTGATTTATCCGAGTTATCACTAAGTGAACTACAGGGCTTTTCAGAAATGATTACCGATGATGTCTTTGATGTACTATCGCTAGAAGGCTCAGTTGCTGCCCGCCAACATATTGGTGGCACCGCACCTGATACCGTTCGTAGTGCTATTAAAACAGCTCGCGCAGCACTTTAAAAACATACGGTGTCTAGCTCTTTGGTAACAACTATTAGCCTTTTCCGCCACGGTGCAGTAGAGGGTGGTGCTTGTTACCGAGGAATAACAGATGATCCATTAAGTACTGAAGGTTGGCAGCAAATGCAACAAGCTATTAATACTGCCTCACCTAATAGCAGAGACATCATTATTAGTTCCCCTTTACTACGCTGCTATACATTCGCCAAAGATTTATCGCAGCGCTTAAATTTGCCCCTTATTAGTAATTCTGAATTTCAGGAAATTAACTTTGGTGATTGGGAAGGTAAAACCGCCGAGCAAATTGATTCGCATGCATTAAGCCAGTTTTATCTAGACCCTAGTAATAACAAGCCGCCTAACGGAGAAAGTTTCATCCTATTTCAAGCTCGAATTTTACTTGCGTGGCAGCAATTAATAGAGCGCTATCAAGGAAAACATATTTTATTAGTCAGTCACGGTGGCGTTATTCGAGTAATTTTAGCGAATATCCTTGGTTTAGATATAGCGCATAGCTTTAAGCTAAAAATAGGCTATGCCTGCCTATCCCATGTAGAATGCTTCCATAGTAGTGACTCAGACGATTTTTTTCAATTAATAAAACACGGTTAATTGTTCAGTAATGCATATAACTCTAGCAGATAAAAACAGCGCCAAACTCCCGACTAAGAAAGATTTATTACGCATTCGAGAAGATTTCGTTCAATTTAATCAGGCTCGTTTACTTCGTATTCGGTCTTTTTTACTCACAGAACAGCAAAATTTTCTATCTTTATTACCCTTAATATTTCACCAAAATAATGCTGACTTACCCGGTTATATCTCCGATAAAACCCCTGCAGGTATCTCTCAATATAGCCCTGATAAAGAAACATTAGCCCTCGCAAAATCTCAGCAGAGCAGTTTTAACTATAGCCACAATAAAAATCAAAAAAATGCACTTCAAGCGCTGTATTTAATGGGCAGCGTTAGTAGCCTAGCTTATTCTGAGCATAGTGATATTGATATTTGGTTATGTCATGAAAACCATCTATCGGAAAAAGAGAGGCAACAATTACAAGAAAAAGCACATGCGGTAGAAGCCTGGGCTGATTCATTAGGTCTTGAAGCTCATATTTTTTTAGTTGATAGCAGCACATTTCTCAAAGGTAAAAAAACACCTCTCTCATCTGAAAGTAGTGGTGAAATGCAGCACTACCTATTACTAGAAGAGTTTTATCGCACGGCTATTTATATTGCCGGCCTTCCCCCTGTCTGGTGGTTAGTTCCTCCTAAAGAAGAGAGTAACTACACAAGTTATCTTAATCATTTAAGAAACGCCAAGCTAATTAACTTCGCTGACTTCATTGACTTTGGAGGCTTAGAAGAGATTCCAGCCGATGAATTTATTGGCTCAACACTGTGGCATTTATATAAATCCTTAAATGCGCCTTATAAATCACTTTTAAAACTGTTACTCATGGAGTGCTACGAAAGTGAATACCCTAACCCCCAGTGGATTTCATTAGAGCTTAAAAAGTTAATTTACCAAGGAAATTATAACTTAGATGAGCTTGACCCTTACGTGCTCATCTACAGTAAAATTGACCCTTATTTACAAAAAACTAATAATATTGAGCGCTTAAACTTCGCCCGCCAATGCTTTTATCTAAAAATTATGGGGGAAATGGAACCTAAGCCTCAACAACAAAAAGCACAAAGCCGTCAGGATTTACTAAAAAAAATAAGCACAAACTACCAGTGGGATAAGAGTTTACTCCAAACTTTACAAGAGAGCTCTACTTGGGATATTAAAAAGGCCAGCCAAGAAAATGACCTTATTATTCAACAGTTAAAACAATATTATTTAATGGTCAGCCGCTTTGCTGAAACCAATAGCTTATCGAGTAATAATCAAGATATTCAACTAGTCGGACGCAAGCTAAAATCCTTCTTGCAAAAGAAACCTGGGAAAATTGATATTATTACTACGCGCGCATCAATCCGCAGTAAATCAAATGAGTTAAGTTTAATTGAATCTCCACCATCTTTAAACCACTCAGTCTGGAGCCTCTACCCTAGTATTGTAGAGCAAGATAATCCCTCCAATATTGCCCCTTTTAAAGCTGAATCTCGCAGCATGATAGAAGTACTAACATGGTTAGTCAGTAACGGCTTATATCAACAACAACTTAAATTACATATTCACTCACAGTACCTTTTTTTATCAGAAGAAAGTATCAGTAATACGCTCACTTTAATACACAATTTCTTATTAGAGCACCAAAGTAATATTACGCCTTCAATACATAGCTTTCACTACCCCAATAGAATGGTGAGCAGCCTTTTATTATTAAATTTAGGCGATACCTCTTTAGTAAAATACAAAAACAGGAAGTTTTCCAATTCAACTAATGTCTTTAATTATGAGAGAACACAAGAAAACTTCATAAAAACTGTTGATCAAATTTCAATTAGCTCGTGGGGAGAGATAACCACAATACGTTTTTCTGGTTTAGAGGGACTTTTTGATTGCTTAATTTCGCGCTTTAATATGCAATCACAAGCTGTACAGCTAAATTTCGCCTGTGATAATTCCATACACCATACTGGAATTACTACTGCAACAAAGCAGCTTGCTCTTAAAATTGACCAGCTCTTTGGCCAATTATCACTGAACATATCCCCCCGATTAATTGTTGCTGGCGAAGCTCACTTCTATATTTTCCAGTATAAAGAGTCAGGCCTTGGTTACACCCGAATTGATAACCTAGACCTCCTCATTACTGAACTATCAAAGCCCCAAGTGACCTTTAGCCCGACTCACTTTAGTAATGCCGTGTTATCGGACTCACCTTTACCCTTTTTATTTTCTTTATCAAAGAAAAATAATTTACAAATATTTTTTCAAACGATTGGCTGCCAGATTCACCTTTATATTATTGATGAAAAAGGGAGTTTATTTTACCAGCGTTACAACAACACACCCTTTCAGCAATTACTCACCTCTTACGCCACCTTTTTAGAAATTCTCTATAACAAAGGAATTCTAGATACTAAGCTAAACATTGAGTATTACGAACTACATAATACAGATAATTATCATTATCACGTAAGCCCTGTCACACCACCACAAACCTTTACTTGGGATTACTTTAACATTCGTATTACCGGTGAAATTTATGAAACCGATAAAGATATTGTCTACACGCTTTACTGTAATGATTTAGAGTTTTTTTCCGCGACGACAAATGAGGATGTCTTTAAGTCAGTTGCTCAGCATATTTATAGTTTGCGCCAGAACAACGAAAAATATCCCATTCATGTCACTGAGATTGATGTCCCCATGCAAGCACTGGGCGTAGAGAATTACAAACAACTCCAATCCATCCATTTTTTACGTTACAAACAGGCAATGGAATTGCTCTTAAATTCAACAAAATAACACGCGTGTTACTCCACTAATAACTCAACTAAAATCTGCTCATAAATCTCAGATAAAACTTCTAAATCAGCCACACTGACATTTTCATTAATTTTATGAATACTTTCGTTTAGTGGCCCTAATTCAATCACTTCCGCGCCTGTTGGTGCAATAAATCGCCCATCTGATGTGCCGCCGCCTGTATCATCGACAGTTTCCCTTCCGGTTATTTTTTTGATTGCAGTATGTGTTGCGTTAATTAAATCACCACCTGAGGTTAAAAAAGGATTCCCTGATAAACGCCAAATAAGTTCATAATCCATATTAAATGGTGCCAAAATATCCGCAACACGTTGCTTAATCGTTGCTTCATCTAACTCGGTACAAAAGCGTAAATTAAACTGTACTTCCAATTCACCCGGAATGATATTTTCTGCGCCTGTGCCTGAATTTATATTAGAGACTTGTAAGCTGGTCGGTGGGAAAAAATCATTACCTTGATCCCAAACTTCATCGGTTAAAGCCTTTAATGCGGGTGCAAAACGGTGGATAGGGTTATCGGCAATATCAGGATAAGCCACATGCCCCTGCACACCCTTAACAATTAATTTTGCACATAAAGAGCCGCGCCTACCGACACGAATAATGTCTGCAATTTGTTTGTCACTCGAAGGCTCACCCACTAAACAACAATCAATTTTTTCATTCCGCTGCTCTAAAACCTCAACGACTTTCACTACACCATGCGTTGCCGGCCCTTCTTCATCGCTGGTAATCATCATTGCAATGGCGCCTTGATGATCAGGGTATTTAGCTATAAATCGCTCAACTGCCGTGACAAAACAAGCAATCCCGCCTTTCATATCTGCCGCACCACGTCCATAAAGATGACCATCACGGATGGTAGGCTCAAAAGGGTGGGAATCCCAACGCTCTAAAGCCCCTGTTGGCACTACATCCGTATGCCCTAAAAAGCAAAATAAAGGTTTTGCTGTACCGCGTTTTAGCCAAATATTCTTAGTATCTGCAAAGTTCAGCTCTTCAGTGATAAAGCCGATTTTTTCTAAGCGTTCACTAAGTAATTTTTGACAATCAGCATCTTCTGGAGTAATTGATTGACGGCTAATTAATTCTTTAAGGAGTGTTAAGGTTTCGCTCATAATAAGGTTTGATAATTCTCTGCGTTAAATCCAATAAAAAAATGTTTTTCCGCCACTAAAACAGGGCGCTTAATTAGTGTCGGGGTTGCTAAAAATAAGACGATTACTTTCTCTTCCGTGATGTTTTCTTTATCAGCCGCATCCAATTGCTTCCAACTGGTACTGCGTTTATTAAGTAATTTTTCCCAACCGTCATAAGCAATAAAACTTTGTATCAACTCTTCATTGATACCATCACTACGAAAATCATGGAACTGATAATCCAAGTTATTTTCTGTCAGCCATTTACGTGCTTTTTTAACACTATCGCAATTTTTTATTCCATATACCGTGATCATAAAGTTCTAATTCTATAGCTCTGTGGTTAATAATTCCGTAATATCCGGCAAAGTTTTATCAGCATGTCGGTAAGATTTATAAGATTCCACAAACTCCATAAAAGCTTGCTCTAAATCATCTAAAATACCCTCTTCATTTTCTCGTTCTTCTGGTGTTACATCAGGGGAATCAAGGTATTCTTTTTGTAACGTAATTTCACTATTAATGGATAGTATCGCGTAAATAATGGCGTTGCTAGATAATGCTTCTGACATGAGTTTTTCTCCTAATCATAAAAAAGCCGAGTTAAATAAATTCAACTCGGCTTATCAAACAGTACAGCTAATGATTAAGGAACGAGGGGGTAATAATACCCGAAAGTATGAGGCAGAATTTTGGCTTCACAGACCTGTTAGGAAAATAGGCGCATAGCAGGCTACGCAACTGTTTTTTCTAGCGCGGCTGTAGAGTCAAAAGACAAGTCAGACTCGGGTATTATTGAATTCTCGCCCCTAGTCACGTAATAAATCATTTAAGCTAGTTTTGCTACGTGTTCTTTCATCAACATGCTTGATGATAACTGCACAGTATAAGCTATGGCTACCATCTTTTGATGGTAAGTTACCTGAAACAACAACTGATCCAGCAGGAACGCGGCCGTAAGTTACTTCGCCCGTCATGCGGTTAAAGATTTTTGTGCTTTGGCCAATGTAAACACCCATAGAAATCACTGAACCTTCTTCAACCACAACACCTTCTACGATTTCTGAACGTGCGCCGATGAAACAGTTATCTTCAATAATAGTCGGGCCAGCTTGTAATGGCTCTAATACACCACCAATACCAACACCACCTGATAAATGTACGTTTTTACCAATTTGCGCACATGAACCAACCGTTACCCATGTATCAACCATTGTGCCTTCACCCACATACGCACCGATATTAACGTAAGAAGGCATTAAAATAGCACCTGGAGCAACATAAGAACCCTGACGCGCAACAGCATTAGGTACAACACGTACGCCCGCTTCTGCAAAATCTTCTGGTGTATAAGAAGCAAATTTAGTTTCTACTTTATCGTAGTAACGTGATGCGCCGCCGTCCATAACGCGATTTTCATTAATTCTGAACGATAATAAAACCGCTTTCTTTAGCCACTGATTAACGACCCACTCACCACTTGCTTTATCAGCAACACGCGCTTTACCAGAATCTAATAAATTAATTGATTCTTTAACAGCGTTACGTACTTCGTCTGAAACTGTTGCAGGTGAAATATCAGCACGATTTTCAAAGGCTTCATTAATGATTTTTTCTAGTTCGTTCATTTTTTTCTCTATATTAATGTAAATTGTTAATAAAATTTTTAATACGCTGTGCGGCTGCTATACATTCTTCTGTGGTAGCAACTAAAGCCATGCGCACATGATTTTTTCCTGGATTCACACCATCCACTTCTCGGGATAAATAACTACCCGGTAAAACCGTCACATTTTCTTGGGCAAACAGTTTTTGTGCAAACTCTGTTTCATCAATGTCTGTTTTTAACCAAAGGTAAAAACTGGCTGGTGGTTGTTTAACAGAGCAAACTTCCGATAATATTTCTGTTACTGCGGCAAATTTTTCACGATAAAAATCACGATTTTCTTGCACATGTTTTTCATCTTGCCAACCAGCAATACTCGCATATTGTGTCGGTAATGGCATCGCACAACCATGATACGTTCTGTACTGAAAGAATTTAGCAATAATTTCTGCATCACCGGCAACAAACCCTGATCGTAAACCAGGCGCATTGGAGCGCTTAGATAAGCTATGAAAGATAATGCAATTTTTAAAATCAGTGTGGCCTATTGCTTGGGCTGATTGCAGTAAGCCTTGCGGTGGCTTCGCTTCATCTGCATAAATTTCACTATAACACTCATCCGATGCAATAATAAAATCATACTTAATTGCTAGCTTAATTAACTGCTCATGTGTACCCTGATCTATCACTGCCCCTGTTGGATTACCTGGTGAACAAATATAAAGTAGCTGACATTGCTGCCAAGTTTCCTCGGAAACCTTGTCAAAATCAGGAAGGTAAGCATTACCTTCTAAAGTATTAAGATAATAAGGCTGTGCGCCCGCTAAAAACGCGGCGCCTTCATAAATTTGGTAAAACGGGTTGGGCATTAAAACCAAAGCATCTTGCTTGCTGCTATCAATAACACACTGTGCAAATGCAAATAATGCTTCCCTAGTCCCATTAACCGGCAAAACTTCCGTCTCTGGGTTAGTTTTTGCTTGGAAACGCTGCATAATCCATTCTGAAATCACATTGCGGAATTCTGGAATGCCTTTTGTTGTTGGATATTTACCTAAAGCATCAATATTATCTAACAGTGCTTGTTGAATAACCTGCGGGGTTGCATGTTTCGGCTCGCCTATCGATAAAGCAATATGCGCCTTATTTTCCGGTGGCATCACCCCTGCCTTTAATTTGGCTAGTTTTTCAAAGGGGTAAGGATGTAATTGAGATAAATTTGAATTCATTCGCGCATTTTATCATACCCACCCACTTATATTACATTGCATTGCACCTTTTTAAAAAAGTACCCTCTGCTCATAAAAAAGCTAAAATAAACATTTAAAAACCTACCCAAACTCAGCTAATGTTAATTCGTTTTTTCTGCTTATCTATTCTTTTAAATCTCAACTTTTCTTCTTCGGTTTTTGCCCATGCAGGTGTAGATCATGGTGATAATTGTATTATTAACCTAAGTGGCTTTGAGTTAAGTCTAGGTGGATTTCAAGCAGAAGAAAAAATAGGCGGTGGCAAACATTATTGCCATATTCTGCCTAAAATAGGCACAGTGATATTTACCTTCGATGAAGTCGCTAAAAGCCAGCTACAAAATAAAAATCTAAACTTGCAATTTTCAGCGGTTGAATCCTACTGGGATATTTTATTTGATTATGATAACGCCTTTAAAAACCAGTTAACGGTAGAGAAAAATAGCTTAAGCATTCGTCATGAATTTGCTAGTGCAGGTTTATATGCTTTGGATATTACTTTAGCAACAAATGAGCTAGAATCTAGCTTAAACAATCATCAGCGCTTATTGTTTTTGGTCGGCTTCCCTATCATTAAACTATTGATTTTTACCGCGTTAGGGTTTTTAATTATGTTAATTTTTATCGTATGGAAACAAGAAAGAGAGAAAAGGTTAAGCTAACATTCACTAAGATAGGGAAACAAAACAAGCCACTCTACTGACTAAAATTTCAGCCTAATATTATTTTAAAGCTTTAAAGGGAAGCAACAAACTTTGCCAAAAACTCACTTGCTCTGCTTTCCTATATGCCCTCAAACCTAGCAGCATTTTTTCTTGTGGCTGCTGCGGCTTAGCAGTATAGCTAGCAAAAATGCGATCCCATAAAGAAATTGAAAAACCATAATTGCTGTCTCGCTCCTCACGAAGACAAGAATGATGTATACGATGCATATCAGGCGTAACAACAAACCATCTTAAAACTTTGTCTAACTTTAAGGGCAAGTTGATATTACTGTGATTAAAAGTTGCTGCGCCATTTAAGATAATTTCAAAAGCAATCACCGCAAGCGGATTTGCACCCAGAGCATAAACAACCCCTACCTTAATAAACAAGGAAAAAATAATTTCTAAAGGATGAAACCTAACTGCTGTTGTCACATCAAAATCAATATCAGTGTGATGTACTTGATGCAAGCGCCAAAGTGGTTGCCAAATATGCGCAATGCGGTGTTGGAAATAAATAACCACATCTAAAACCAATAACGTCACCAAAACAGCAAACCATTGTGGTAGCTCAGTAAAATTTAGCAGCCCCCATTGATTATCTAAAGCATGAATAGCCGAAAGGTAAGCAATACCCCCCACAGTAACTCGCACAATTAACATATTGAGTAACGCTAAACCAATATTAACCGGCCAGCGCTGCTGACGAGATAAACTTAAATCCCTTCTAGGGGAGAAATACTCCCAACTTACCATGAGTAAAAATATCCCTAAGGCGACACCTAAGCGCACTAATGCTTCCATCGATTATTTACTATCTATTAGTGACTGATAATGCGTTCGGGCAGCTTCTACACCTGCACCAAAAGCATAGTTTTGTGCTTTTGCTAAGTACTCGCTTTTTGCTGCCTTCAGGCCACTTTCATTTTCTATCCAGCCATCCATTTTTTCATGCAAACTGGGCAAATCACCGGCTTTAAAAAGAAACTCATCATTTAAAGCAAACTGTGCTGATGCGCTTTGCTTTGAATCACTGATTAATGCAGGCAAGCCACAACCAATCGCTTCTAATACAGCCATCCCTTCCAATTCAATATCTGAGGCATGAATAAATAAATCTGCGGTATTAAAAAGCTCGATTAACTTTTCTTGTGTCACATATTCAAAAATAGCAGGATTAGGTAAAGTATTACCTAAAGCAATCAACTCATCTTTTAAAGCTCCATCACCTGTCACAAAAAGCTGAATATTATCTTTAAACTTAGATTGTTTAATGGCTTCCATCACCAGTGTATGACGCTTTTCTTTGGCTAACCGACCCACCATTAAGATAACGAATTTATCTTTTAAGCGCAGGTCGCGATCATAATTTTTCGCTGTAAACTGCTCAGGCAAGCCATTAGAAACGATTTCCACAGGTGTTTTTAA
>JAQRMR010000044.1:0-40780 GCA_028599115.1 Methyloprofundus sp. | reverse complement strand
TGGCTAACCGACCCACCATTAAGATAACGAATTTATCTTTTAAGCGCAGGTCGCGATCATAATTTTTCGCTGTAAACTGCTCAGGCAAGCCATTAGAAACGATTTCCACAGGTGTTTTTAAACCGAATTGTTGTAACTTTTCTTTACCAAACGCGCTAGGAGATAAGACGACATCTGCTTTACTATAAAAAGTGCGAATAAAAAATCGATACAAAAAAGCATTCAGCCAATCAAAATCTAAACCGATATTCCACATTAAGTTTTCTGGCTGCACATGAAAACCAAAAGCAACGGGTTTATTAAGTTCACGAGCGATTTTTAAGGCTTGATAATCTAAAAAGAAAGGAAATTGGATATGCACAACATCCGCGCTTTGAATAACCTCACGGAGCACTTTTTTATCCGGGCAAGCAAATAAAAAATCCATTTCCTGCATCTGTTTTTTAGCAAAAGGTAAATAAAAAGCAGGAAAAACAACCTTATTTTCCGCTTCTTTACCAGTGCTCACAACCGTTAAATCATCTGTTTTTGCTAGATATTCAATAAAGCGTTTTGTGGTAACAACACCGCCCGACTTTTCGCTATCAACATTATCTGCAACAAATACAATTTTCAATTTATTTCAAGTTCTCTATGAGAAAGGTTTTTATATTCCCTGAATTATAAGGTATTACAAATCAAATTTGTAATACTCAACGAATTTTAATAGAAAAATGAGACTTAAAACTATTGAGCGATAAATAGCTGACTCATCAATTGGTCCAATTGCACACTAAAAGACAGACTACATTCAATCTAAATTCTTTTTTATTTAGCTGCATCGTTACAACAATTTTTGATGAGCAGGTATACTTAAACTCCTATCCGCTATTTAGGGGTTCTTTTATCTCCCCTATCACCTTTACAACGACCGATGATTGATATAATTGACTACGCTAGCCTCTTAGAAGTAGGCAAACAACAACCCGATCCACAACGTTTTTTATTTGTATTTTTACAAGCCTCATTACCTGATGATTCTAGTGAGCAGGATAAGCAACGTTTTGCTTCAGGCCGCGGCGGCGAATTAAAAGCGATTATGTGCGTTGATAAAGATTTAGCAGAATTGACCAATTTCGCTGATTTAGTTGAAGAATCTAAACAAATGCAACAAGACTGGAGTATCGTTTTAATTGCCTGCCTTGCAGGTAAAAATGGCATTCCTGCTACCTCTGAAGATGCAGAACAACCTTTAAAAACCATGTTTGAAGCCGTGCAAAATGGCGGTAGTTTAGCTAAATACCTCGCTTTTGATAAACAAGGTGATTTGCTGAATTTCACATGATGTTTGAGCACCGAAAAATAATTGAGCTAAAACCCTGCATTCCGTAATACAACGGCTACACGATACTACACTCAAGTATTTTCAATACTCAACGATGAGCTATAAACTTATGATTTAAACTGCTCCCTCATCGCAGCAATAAAGCTATTTAACTCACTTTTAGCCAATGCATTAATCCCAGCAGCCGCTTTTCTACCGCCGCCCGTTGGAAATTGACTAGCTAGCTCATCTGCGCCGCTTTTGCGGTTAAGCGGCGCACGAATACTCACTAAATAATGATCTGCATCTTTTTCTGTCAAAATTGCATGCGCTCTATCAGGGTAACGATTGGCTAATTCATTCCCCCAAACACCACTCACGCGTCGCGCCCATTTTTCATTAGGAAGCTCTGTCACAGCAATATCATCATCACTTTCTATCAAAGGCATTGCTGCTGCCTGAGTCATATCTGACTTAAAACCTTTTGATAATATTTTAAATGTCTCTAGGTCCTGCTCTACAAATTCAAAAGGCGTATCAAATAAACTTAATTTTTTATATAACTCCGCAGGCGCAAAAAACAAATCATCTAAGCTTGCACCATAGCCATTGTAATTAAGGAAAGTTCCTAGCTGTTTTAACAATTCTATCTCTATCTCTTTATAACCTGCATCTACTGCTAAGCTACGTGCTTTGGCGGTTAAATTATCACCAAATGCAGCAGTGATTGCCCATGCAAGATACTTTCCACCCAGCTGCTGATTGATAATCAGCGAGGTACAAGTATCCGCTGATAAATTAATATCGGTATATAAGTTTTGATGCTGAATTAAGTCACCTGTTTTATGGTGATCATAATACGCAATTTTTGCTCCCTGCTCTAGCAACCTATCTACGTCTTGTGCATTTTTCTCAAAAGAAATATCTAAAACAGTAATTTGCGTGTTCTTGCCTTCTGTAATCTTTTTTAATAAGGAAATATCACGCTTAACACCGGTTACTAAAGTGGATTCTTTTGGCGTATGCCGTCTTAATTGTACTAAAGCACATAAGCCATCCGCATCACCATTAAAAACATCAATAAATTGCATCGTCATTTTAATTAATAATTCTATTGTCTTTTAAGTAAGTGATAATTTTATCTGCACACTCTTCAATACTTAATTCAACTGTATTGATGATGAGTTCAGGATTTTCAGGAATTTCATATTCGGAATCAATCCCTGTAAAATTTTTGATTTGGCCACTACGTGCTTTTTTATAAAGCCCTTTGGGGTCTCGTTTTTCACACTCTTCAAGTGATGTATCCATATAGACTTCAACAAATTCATGTTGCTGCACTAAATCTTTCACTAATTGACGATCAGCCTTGAAAGGCGAAATAAAAGCCGTCATAACCAACAAGCCCGCATCAATCATTAGTTTAGATAATTCACCAATACGGCGAATATTTTCTACTCTATCGGAATCTGAAAAGCCCAAATCTTTATTTAAACCGTGACGTACATTATCGCCATCTAATAAATACGTGTGATGTCCTAGTTCAAACAACTTCTGCTCAACCGCACTAGAAATAGTCGATTTCCCCGAACCACTTAAGCCGGTAAACCAAAGAATGCAAGGCCGCTGTTTTTTCTGTTTTGAGCGTTCATCTTTTGTGACATTATGTAAATACCATACTATATTGTCATTAGTCGTCATATTATTTGAGGGTCTGAATATTTTTAAGTTTGCTGGAAATTTAAAATAAAATTATCTTTCAAAGAAAAGATACACGGAAACTAGCAGCAAGTATATACTGCTAAGAGTTAATTTTTAATTATGGAGGCTATTATGGCTTTACTTGATGGATTGCAGCGCCAGTTACGCTCTGTGATTGAATGGAAAAATCCCAGCCCCGATGCTTTATTATCCCAATGGACTGAAAATGGCGATGAAATCAAGAATGCTTCTAAACTAATTGTGGGGCCTGGGCAAGGTTGTATTTTTGTTTATAAAGGTAAGGTGCAATCAATTATAGATAAGGAATGCAGCATTAACCTTAAAACCCAGAATATCCCTTTCTGGACAACGATTAGCAAATTTATGCAGTTTTTTGATAGTGAAAATAAAGTCGCTATCTATTTTTATAAAAAAACAAAAATTCTCGATCAGAAATGGGGAACTAGCTCCCCTATTAAATATAATGACCCTAAATATAACTTCCCTATCAGCTTAAAAGCTTATGGAAATTATAGTTACCAAATTAATGACCCCAAAAATTTCTTTGTGAATATTGTCGGTAGCCATACTGATTTTTATATTGATGATTTTAGACAAATTATGTCATCACGTATTATTCACCCCATTAGTGATTACATAGCTGAAAATAAATACAGTTACGCAGATATAGATGCTAATCGCGAAGAAATTAGTAGTGGGTTATTTAATAAGCTATCCAGTGTTTTTCATAAACTCGGTTTTGATATCACTGACTTCAGAATTGAAGGCACTAACTTTGATGAAGACACTCTAAGACGCATTAACCGTATTTCTGACTTAATTGCAGAATCCCATGCAGCTAAAGCCGTTGGCTTAGACTATGCAAAAGTACAACAACTAGAAGCCATGCGTGAAGCTGCTAAAAATGAAGGCGGTGGTGCAGGCCTTGGCATGGGAATGGGGGCTGGTATTGGGCTAGGCCAATCTATGGCGCAATCTATCAATGAACCAGCAACAAAAACAGCAACGGCATCTACTGATGACTTAGTAGCAAGGCTCACTCAATTAAAAAAAATGTATGCTGCAGAGCTTATTACTGAACAGGAATACAGTACTAAAAAACAAAGTATTTTGGATGAAATCTAGTGGCTACTTGTAACACTTGCTCCGCCCCTTTATTAGCAAATGTAAACCGTTGCCAGTACTGTAATACACATAATGATTTAGATTTACAGGGAAAACATAAATATAGCGTTACCGCAAAAGAATCAGAACGAATCTGCCCACACTGCGACACGCCACTGCAAACAATTAAACTGCAAATGCAAGGCAATTTTCAAATAGAACGCTGCAAAACTTGTTTCGGACTATTTTTTGACCCCGGTGAAATAGAAACTTTACTAGAACATAGCGTTAAAAATGTAACTGATATTAACCTAAAATTAATTAAAAACATTAATAAAGCTCGGTATCAAGGTCATCGTGGTGTTAAATATGTTAAATGCCCTTGCTGCCGGATTTTAATGAACCGGCTTAATTTTGGCCACCGTAGCGGAGTCATTCTTGATCGTTGTTCCAAACATGGTATTTGGGTAGATAGTGGAGAAATAACGCACTTAATGGAATGGAAAAAAGCCGGCGGAGAACTGCTAAATGCTCAAAACCAGGAACAAGCTAAACAAAAAATAAAAATGCCTCGCCCTTCAAATTCTTACCATGAAGAAAGCAATTTCCTAACAACAAGCATGGCAGAACCTGACCTTATCAAAGACATCTCATCCTTAATTTTCAGGTTATTCAGCTAATTCTACAAATCTAACTTCTTTATCTTTTCAACCAAGGTTGTACGGCGCATATTTAATTTTTTTGCCGCATGTGCAACCACACCATGACAGTCATCTAAAGCCTGCTGAATTAAGCTAACTTCAATTTGGTGTAGGTGGCTTTTTAGATCAATCCCTTTATTGGGAAGAATACCCAGAGTAGATCCCTCTTTATTCGCACTCCCCTCGACAGCTTCTTCACCAGAATATTTCATATAATCATGAAAATCTTCTGTGGCTAGTTTGGCCTCTTTCATTTGCCTAATTTTCTTAGGCAAGTCGCTTAAATCAATACTTTCATTAGGCTTAATAATTGTTAAGCGCTCGATTAAATTTGCTAATTCACGGATATTGCCCGGCCAGTCATAAGTACTTAATGCATTAAGCACTTCTCCCCCTATACTAATACCGGCTTTAGAAACGGCCTTACGCTGGGCAATTAAATCGTCAACTAATAAAGGAATATCTTCAACCCGCTCACGTAATGCTGGCACTTCTATAGGGAAAACATTCAAGCGATAAAATAAATCCTGACGGAATAAGTCTTTTTCAATCGCTTCTTCTATATCACGGTGCGTTGCAGAAATAATACGCACATCGCAATGGTAGGTTTTACTCCCTCCTACCCGTTCGTAAGTACGCTCTTGTAGAACACGTAATAATTTAACCTGCATCGGCATCGGCATATCCCCTATTTCATCTAGAAACAAAGTGCCTCCTTCCGCCATTTCAAAGCGGCCCTTGCGTGAAGCTAAAGCGCCTGTAAAATCACCTTTTTCATGGCCAAATAATTCACTTTCTAAAAGTTCAGCGGGAATGGCACCACAATTAATCGGTACAAAGGGCTTATCTTTACGAGTAGATTCTTGATGTAAGGCACGTGCAACTAACTCCTTTCCCGTACCAGATTCACCTAAAATCAATACCGTTGCATCAGAATTAGCTACCTGAGAAATTAAAAAACATACTTGCGAAATAAGTGTACTACTGCCAACTAACGGCTTTTTCTTAGTTGTCTTGCTTTGTAATAGCGAATGATTCTGCTCAATTTTTAGCTGCTGAAAGCTGCTCATTAATTCTGAATAAGTTACTGGCCACTCTTGAATGGATTGCACTAATTTTTGTTGCTTACTAGGCTGCTTTAGCGCCTCACCTTTAGCCACTAGTAAAATTATTGGTAAAGTCGCAGCGGAATGGTTAATTTCTTTTAAAATTTTAGCTTGCTGCTTTAAACCCGCGCCAATAAAAACAGCGAAACTGTCTGCTAATAAATCTAAACCTGCCGAAAAATTAGCCGAAGTAAAGTGTACAATTTCATACTCAAGAAACTCAATGACGGCAGAGAACTGCTCTTGTCTCTCTTTATTATCATCAATTAAAATAATTCTTGCTGTAGCCATACCAAGCAATGCCTTATTACACTCATTAAATTAGGGTTGAAGACTAGTAAATCACTATTTATTCCTACTGTCAAAATAATGTCACTTGCAATTAAGGCAGCAGCTCTGCCTTACAAAATTAATTCTGCTTCCTTAAATAATTCGGGGTTATTTTTGCGCCTTTAACGCAATTATCTTATAAATTTCACCTCCATACATAGATTAAAAAATAACTTTTTTATTAACAGCTTATAGCCACTATTAAAAGCATTATCTTGCTATTTATTAAATCCACATACTTTTTTTAAGCGCTTAGACTTGACAATGTTTTTACATAATAGAAACTATATATAACTTAACTAACAAAACGTACCTACTTGAACGATATTCCACTTAGCATTCTTTTTAGCGTGCTCGCTTTTTTACTTTTTTTATCTGCCTTTTTCTCAAGTTCTGAAACGGCTTTAATGACGCTCAACCGTTACCGCCTGCAACACCTTGTTAAACAAGGCAATAAAAGTGCTAAAAAAGCTCAACGACTACTTGCCCGACCCGACAGGCTACTTGGCTTAATCTTACTGGGTAATAATTTCGTCAATATTTTGGCTTCTTCATTAGCAACCATTATTGGTTTACGCCTTATGGGTAATGAAGGTGTCGCCATTGCTGCTGGTGTTTTAACTCTTGTCGTTCTTATCTTTTCAGAGGTTGCCCCTAAAACGCTAGCCGCTTTAAAACCAGAGTTAATCGCCTTTCCTGCTGCTTGGGTATACAGCCCTTTATTAAAATTATTTTACCCTATCGTCTGGTTTGTTAACTTAATTGCCAATGGTTTATTACGCTTATTTGGCGTAAAAGCAAGTGAGCATAAAGAAACTACGTTAAATAAAGATGAATTAAAAAGTATTGTTTCAGAAACTGATTCCTTAATGCCTGAAAAATACAAACAAATGTTGCTTGGCATTATTGATCTTGAAAGCGCAACTGTTGAAGATACCATGACTCCACGCAATGAAATACATGGTATTGATATAGAAGAATCTATTGAAGACATCGTTCTGCAAATTAAAAAAAGCCCCTATACTCGGCTTCCTGTCTATAAAAAAAGTATCGATCGCGTTATTGGTTTTCTGGATTTAAAAAGCATCTTAACTCGCTTTTTTGATGAAGAACATTTGACCAAACAAGACATTACAGATAACTTAATGACACCTTTTTTTATCCCTGAAACAACCCCTTTGCATAAGCAAATTCAAGACTTTAAATTTGAACAAACACGCATAGGACTTGTTGTCGATGAATACGGGGATGTTCAAGGCTTAGTCAGCTTAGATGATTTGCTCCAAGGTTTAATCGGTGAACTCATCGTTGAAGAAGCTGACGTAAAAAAATCACCCGATGGAAGTTACCTAGTTAATGGCAGTGTCACTATTAGAGACCTTAACCGTATCACTCAATGGAATTTACCCACTGAAGGCCCTAAAACAATCAACGGTCTTATTATTGATTTTATGGAGACAATTCCGCAGCGGGGTGTTAGTTTATTACTGCACGGACATTACTTAGAAGTTATCAGTTGCAACAAGCACGCCATTACCCAAATTAGATTTTTACCCCAAGATTAAAGTTTGTAACAAAAATCACATTTTAATTAAGCGAGGAACTCAGCATGACAGAAGACAATGATAAACGACACTTTCATCGATGTTTTTATAAAAAATCAGCGACGCTTAGCCTAGGTGATCAACAATGGGATTGTGAATTAGTTGATATCTCGATTCACGGCTGCCTACTTCGTTTTAATGAAACCTGGGCAAGCCAAGACCTTGACTCAATCTATACTTTGAATTTAGAACTATCTGAAGAAAAAAGTATCACTATGTCTTTATCGATTAGCCATGCAATTGACAATGAAATAGGCTGTAAATGTGAACATATTGACCTTGATAGTATCTCTGAATTACGTCGCCTCGTTGAATTAAACTTAGGTAACAGTGATTTCCTAGAAAGGGATTTACAAGCTCTTAGCCACTAATTGACAGCCTCCCCTTGCTCATAGGGGAGCAGCTTACTCCTTAATTACTTCACCCTTCTACTAGCTAAGCCCCTAGCTCCCCTTCGATACAATGGCAAAAAAAAACACCTCCTTTGTTTGTACTGAGTGCGGCAATGATTCGACACGTTGGGCAGGCCAATGTAGTGCTTGTAAAGAATGGAATACGATTAAAGAAGTTCGTCTATCTAAAGCAACGCCTACAGAAAAACATGCCGGCTATAGCGGCACCCAAAGTACCACTCAACTTCTTTCTGATGTTACTTTAGAAAAAACCGAACGCTTATCTTCAGGTATTACCGAATTTGATCGTGTTTTAGGCGGCGGAATCGTTCATGGTAGCGTGGTTTTAATTGGTGGTACACCAGGCGCAGGAAAAAGCACCCTGCTCTTACAACTTATAGCTAATACAGCAGAAACGGGGGCAACCGTCCTATATGTATCAGGCGAAGAATCTTTACAACAAATCGCCGAACGCGCCATCCGCTTAAACTTAGCACTGGATAAAATCCAAATGCTAACAGAAACCTCTGTGCAACGTATTTGTGATGTACTCACTGAGATTAAACCGACTATTTTGGTGATTGACTCTATTCAGGTCATGTATACAGAAAGCTCTGAAACATCACCTGGCTCTGTTTCTCAAGTAAAAGAATCCGCTAGTTACCTTACCCAGTTTGCTAAGCGCAATGGCGTTTCTATCTTTATGGTGGGACATGTGACTAAAGATCAGTCTTTAGCAGGTCCAATGACCTTAAGCCATATTGTTGATACCCAACTAATCCTTGCCTCAACAGATGACGCACGTTTTAGGGTATTACGCGCCGATAAAAATCGTTTTGGCAGCGTCGGAGAACTTGGCTTTTTCGCTATGGATAGCAGCGGCTTAAAGGAGGTCAGAAACCCTTCCGCTATGTTTCTTAATCGCACCGAAAAGCCATCTTCAGGTAGTGTTGTCACTGTGCTATGGGAAGGTACACGACCTTTATTAGTTGAAATACAAGCATTAGTGACTGAATGCCAGTATGGTAATCCACGCCGTTTAGCTGTTGGTTTTGACCAAAACCGTTTAGCGATGTTGTTAGCTGTTTTATCTCGCCACGGTGGAATTTTTACAGCCAGTGATGAAATCTATGCCAATGTGGTTGGTGGAATTAAAGTGACTGAAACCAGCTCAGATTTAGCCATACTCATTAGTATTGTTTCCAGTCTAAAAAACACGATTGTTCCACATGATTGTTTCTTTTTTGGCGAACTGGGGTTAAACGGGGAAATTCGTCCTGTTGCCAATGGCTATGCGCGCCTTAATGATGCCGCAAAGCATGGCTTTAAACGCGCCATTATCCCAAAAACTAACGCCCCTAAAAATGCCTTACCAGGATTAAAAGTTTACCCTGTTAGTAGCTTATCAGAAGCGTTGGCTGCATTGGATGAAATTAGCTAAAAACTCTTCCCTATTGAACCTAGCGATAAGGTTATAATACGCGGGATTATAATAATAAAATTAACAGGCTAAGTTATGTTGGAAGTAAAATACTCTTTCCGTGAAAAGGATCTTATTCATTACAATGAATTACAGATAGAACAATCAGAAGACTTACAGAAAAAACTCAGAAAGAATCGCCTATTTTTTCCAGGTATGCTGGCTATTTTAGGGCTGTTTTTATGGTCTTATTACAGTGATTACCGTACTGCTGTTTATGTTATTACCATTGCCATTTGTTGGGCAATTGTTATTCCTCAAGTCATTATCTTAAGCTTTCGTCGCCAGATTTTAACCAGCTATACTGAAAAGGAAAAAAGTGCGATGTTTGGCCAGTATGAATTACGCATCGACCCTAAATCATTAGCTGAAAAATCACCTAGTGGTAAGCATAAAATGCCTTGGAAAGAGCTACTACGCGTTGATTATGTACAAGACTACGTGCATATTGTTATCGAAAATGGTGCTGTTTTAGTTATTCCTGTTGAAACAGTGATCGAAGGTGATATCAAAGAATTCGCTAACCAAGTGAAAAAAATGATCGATTTATACGGTTAATACACAATGGGGCGCTCTCAACGCGCCCTACTTAAATCAAAGTAAATAAGCCAACTCTCGCGTTTGAATATATAAACGACACGCATCAACGCAATCTGCTTTAGTCGCAAATGGCCCACTGATTCTATCAACAGTAAAAAACCACCAGCCACTCTCATTAATATAATAACGATCCTGCGGTTTAAAAACAGGATGTGGTTTCTTCATTTTCATCAATTAATTATCTATGCTAAGTTTTAAAAATATTGCGCTACGCCGTGGTACTCGTGTTTTATTTGCCAATACCAGCTTCACACTGCATAAAGGGCAGAAAGTCGGTATTACTGGCGCAAATGGCGTAGGTAAGTCTAGCTTTTTTGCCTTATTGCGTAATGAGATACAAGCGGATGAAGGTGATTTTACCATGCCACCTCACTTAGAAGTGGCACATGTTGCTCAAGAAACTCCCGCAATAGAACAAGCTGCCATTGAATATATCATTGATGGTGATCAAGAGCTGCGCAGGCTAGAAAAAGAAATTGTACTCGCTGAACAAGCTAACGACGGCATCAAGCAAGCTGAACTATTTAGCAAAATGGAAGTCATTGGTGGTTATACAGCTAGAGTACGAGCTGCTCGCTTAATGAGCGGGCTTAGCTTTAAAGCAACACAAGAAACTCATTCAGTCAGCTCCTTTTCCGGTGGCTGGCGTATGCGTTTAAATTTAGCCCAAGCACTGATGTGTCGCTCCGATGTGCTCTTGCTCGATGAACCGACCAACCACCTTGATTTAGATGCCGTTATTTGGCTACAAGATTGGCTATGCAAATACCCCGGCACCCTACTTTTGGTTTCCCATGATCGTGAATTTTTAGATACCATCACCGACCATATCGTACACATAGAAAACCAAGTTGCCACCATATATACCGGTAATTATTCTAGCTTCGAGAAAATGCGCGCGGAAAAATTAGCCCAGCAACAAAACTCTTTTGAAAAACAGCAACGTGAAATCGCGCATATACAAAGCTATATCAACCGTTTTCGCGCCCAAGCCACCAAAGCTAAACAAGCTCAAAGTCGAATAAAATCATTAGAGCGCATGGAAATGATTGCGCAAGCCCATGTCGACTCCCCTTTTCACTTTAGTTTTCCTACTCCAGAAAAACTACCAACACCTATGATTAAGTTGGATGAGGTTGATATTGGCTACGGCGACACACCTATTTTAAACAAGGTTGACCTCTTTATTGCGCCTGGCTCACGCATTGGCTTACTAGGTCCTAATGGTGCAGGAAAATCAACATTGATAAAAGTGCTTGCTAACGAGCTAGGTGTAACGGCAGGTGAAGTTCAGCATGCCAGTACTTTAAAACTCGGCTACTTTGCCCAGCACCAGCTAGAGCAATTACATTTAGACATGAGCCCTTTATGGCATTTGCAAAAAATTAACAGCAAAGCGACAGAAAAAGAATTGCGTAACTTTCTCGGTGGTTTTAATTTCAAAGACGATAAAATTTTTGATCCAATAGAACCTTTCTCGGGGGGTGAGAAAGCACGCTTAGTTCTGGCTCTTTTAGTCTACCAAAATCCTAATTTATTATTACTCGATGAGCCAACTAATCACCTTGATCTGGAAATGCGTCACGCTCTCAGCATGGCCTTACAAGATTATAAAGGGGCGATCATTATCATCTCACATGATAGACACATGCTACGCTCAGTAACCGACGAACTCTATTTAGTCGCTCATGGCAACGTCACCCCATTTGATGGTGATTTAGACGATTACCGTACTTGGTTAAATGAACAAAAATTATTAGCCAATGCCCCTGCGGAGCAAACTGAAGACAATACATCGGTCAATAAAAAAGAGCAACGTAAGCTTGATGCGGAACGCCGTAAAAAATTAAAACCTTTATACGATGCCTTAAAAAAAGCAGACAAAAACCTAGAAAAGTACCATAAACAACAAAAAGACTTTGAAGAACAACTTGCCGATAGTGCCATTTATGATGAAACTAATAAAGCTCAACTGAAAAGAATTCTACTGGAAAAAGCACAAGTTGATTTAGCATTAGAAGAAACTGAAATGGAGTGGATGGAAATTAGCGAACAATTAGAATCGGAATAATAGCTCAGAGAGAGGCTGTAGACTACAAATAATTAGGCGCGCCCATTCCTAGCTCATGAAACACTGGGACGCCCTATCGCCATTGTTCATTCACCACGAAGCGCTTTATGAGAGCCCTAGTTCATCCTGCGCCCGATTCAACTACGCACAAAAGCTGCTTCGTTAAATCTACCTCATTGACTTAACAGCTGTCAGGATAACGACTTGCCTCCCGAGCGAACTGATAATTCACTTCGGATTGGCGAATCTCCCTCTCGCCTACTGCGGACTAAAAATCATTACTTCTCAAGCTCCGTTTCCCTGATTTTTCAGCGAGAGCTTAGCGCAAACTAGATTCCAGTTTATTCACCATTGCCTCTGTTAAAGGCTGCTTATCTGCATCAAGAATATCACCATTCAATAAAGCAGATAACTGGCCTAAAGTATTGATTAAGTCATTAAATACAGCGACGGCATCTTCTACTTCTCTAGGCTGCATAAAAAAGTTTATACCAACACAGTGGTAGCTATCCCAGTGCTCTTTCGGGAAAGTTCCATCTCCCATTATGCTAGAAACTGCGTAATCCACTTGGTTGTTATTATCTAAGCGCTCAAATACTTGTACACTACCAAAAACTAAACCCACATAATCAAAAGCATCTAGCAACTGGGGGCCTGTAAATTTCTCGCCTTTCTTGGAAAGTAAACTAAACTTTAACAAAACAGGCAGTACCTTTTCCTCTACCTCTGGAGTGGGTGTCAATTCAGCCTTTTTTTGACTGGCTGTTTGCATGTATTCTGGGTTTAAGCGCGTCGTTACTTTCGCTGCCTCTGCAACAGAACCATCACGATGTTCATACTCTTCTTTAGCATCTAAAGAAACGCCCGTGCTTGCATGTTCCTTACCTAGAGGAATAACATCAAAATCATTATCCTCTGCTTGCAGTGAAACAATATCAAAATCATCATCTTCAACATTCATCACTAAGCGTGAATCAATATTTTCAAAAGGGTCATGGTTATCGTAAAAATTAATTTCTCTACGCTTCTTCTTGCTTTTATAAAGTCCCCAAACCAACATGAGCAAAACAATACTCGCTCCTGCTGCAATAATGACTACTCTTAATAATTCTTTATCCATCTTAACTTTCCGCCATTTTAACTGCTTCTTGAATATCAACTGCTACCATACGTGAAACACCAGGTTCTTTCATGGTAACCCCTGCTAACTGGTGTGCAATTTCCATCGTTACTTTATTATGTGAAATATATAAAAATTGTACACTTTCTGACATTTCTTTCACCATTTCTGAAAAACGTCGAACATTGGCCTCATCTAATGGTGCATCTACCTCATCCAGCAAACAAAAAGGCGCTGGGTTGAGCTCAAAAATTGAAAAGACTAATGCTACGGCAGTTAATGCCTTTTCCCCACCTGACAATAAATGAATGGAACTATTCCGTTTCCCAGGGGGCTGAGCAATAATATTAACGCCACTTTCCAATAAATCATCATCCGTTAGGCTAAGGTACGCCTTGCCTCCACCAAATAATTTAGGAAACTTAGCTTGTAATCCTGAATTGATTTTATCAAATGTTTGCTTAAAGCGCTTCCGACTTTCATTATCAATTTTAATAATCGCCTCTTCAAGCACCACTAAAGATGCCGTTAAATCTGCATGCTGTTTATTTAAAAAGTCCATTCGTTCTTTTTGTTCTTTATACTCATCGATTGCAGTTAAGTTAATTCTGCCCAAGCGATTAATTGCCTCTGCTAAGCCATCAATTTTTACTTTCCATGCCGACTCTTCTGCCTGCTCTGAGATTAATTTAATGACTTGCTCGACATCAACATTGAATTCATCTAACTGCTCTTTGACTATTTGCTGGCGCACACGGCTTTCTTGCTGCTCTAAGCGTACACTTTCCAACAATTCCTTCTTTTTTTCTACATTTTGTTGCACAGCCGCCAATGTTTCAGCATTTTTTTCAATATTTGCTTCTCGCTCTGTTTGCTGTTCTCGATGCTGCGTTAAAGCTTGCTCTAACCCTTCTTGCTGCAAGGTAACTTTAGATAATTCATCACGTTTATCATCCATCGGCTCAGAAGTTTGCAATAACTTAAGCTTTAGTGCGTTAGTTCGCTCTTGGGCTTGTTCAATCTGTAAATTAATCCGTGTTATTTGCTTTTCAGTGAGTACCTCTGTTGATTTCAAGCTGGCTATTTTAGCTTGTAGTCGATGCAACTGCTGCCGGCAATCATTAAGCTGCTTATTGCTTTGCTCTATTTCTGATTGTAGACCATCGTTACTCTGCTCTAATTGATATTGCGTATCTTGCAAACCTTCCAGAGCCATTTCAGCTTGCTCTTTAATCATCCCCGCTTCTTCACAGGTTTCAGTATTTTCTAAAAGCTGGCCATTAATATCATCAATTTCTTCATCAACTTGTTGTAAGCGTTGCTGCTGCTGTTCTATACGCGCTGATTGTGCACTAAACTCAGCTGTTTTTAATGATAGCTCCGCGCTATATTGCCTATCTTGCTCTTGTACTGACTCACGCTTGTGCTCAGCGGCTTTTAAAAAAGTTTCCGAATTTTCTAATTGCTCTTCAGTAACAGCCAGTTCTGCCTGCAATGATATCTGCTCTTCTTTTAGTTGTCGTAACTCTTTTTCCCGCTGTAATACACCGGTTTTGGCATCCGTTTCTCCTGCCACCTTCACCCAACCATAGCCCATCCATGTTCCCTGTGGTGTAATCACTGATTCATAATGCTTTAATTTCCCAAGCATTAATCTAGCTTGTTCAGCATTATCAGCGCAGTAAATACTCGATAGCAAGCCATGCAAATTCCACGGTGTTTGAATTTTATCTAATAAACAAATTAACTCGTCATTAGCTTCTTCATGAGACTCTACTTCGGTTTCAAACAAGGTAATAGATTGCTCACTAAGCGTCGCTAATTCATGAATAAGCTGATCAGCATTATCAATGCAAATAGCCTCCAAATAACTACCTAGCACAGTCTCTACCGCATTATCCCAGCCACTTTCTACTTCAATGAATTCAGCTAATCGCTGATTATCCGCTAAGGCTAATCTATCGAGCCAATGACTCAGTTTTTTCTTATCCTTACCCATTGCATGCTGTTGCAAAAGCTCTAAAGAAGTAACTTTCCCTTTGATGGCTTGTAATTCAGAGCGATGTGTATGCAAAGTATCATGATAAAGCTTAATTGCTTGCCTAAGCTCTTTTATCGAGATTTGTTCTGCATTTAAGCTTAGCTGTAATTGCTTACGCTGCGTTTCAATCGTAGTAATTTCTTGATCTAATTGCTCAATTTCATTGTCGCCGCTTTGCTCGTTAAGCTCTTTTTGCTCTCCCTGCAACCGCTGCAATCGGCTTTGCAATTGAAAACTTTGGTTTTCTAACTGCGCAATTTGCATACGTTTTACTTCAGCTTGCTCTCGACAGTTTGCTGTTTTATTTTTATAAACTTCCCATTCTTGCTGCCATACCAATCGTTTTTCTTGAATTAACTGCTGCGCTTCCTGCGCATCATCTTCTTGTTCTTGCGCAATAAATACGGCCTCTTCAGCTTCTTGTAACAGGATTTTCTGCTCTTCTAGCTGCATTTCATCTTCAACTAGCGTTTCCTGTAATTGCAGCACTTGCACACTTAAACGTAAGTTTTCCTGCTCAGCTTCCGCATGCGATTGTTCATTGTGTGTAATCAACTGCTGCAAACGATTAATTTCTGTTGCTAACTGATAAAAGCTTTCCTGTTCAGCATCAATACTTGTCTTTTGCTCTTTATGGCTCGCCCTTAAAGTATCTAAAGTTTCTTGTAAATCTTTACGCTGTAAAAATAAATGATTATGTGCTTCTGCAGTTTCCTGTAATTTGCTTTCTAATTGCTGATAACTTTGTTGATGCGACTGCCAACGCATCGCCAATAATTCCAGTTTAAAAGTGCGTTCTTGCGCTTTTAAATCGGTATATTTTTTTGCTTTTTCTGCTTGTTGATGTAAATTTTTAAGCTGCTTATCAATTTCATCACGCACATCATCTAAGCGCTCAAGGTTTTCTCTTGAATGGCGTATGCGTATTTCAGTTTCATTCCGACGTTCTTTATATTTAGAGACACCTGCAGCTTCTTCTATATGAATACGTAACTCGTCAGGTTTAGATTCGACCAAGCGAGAAATCGTACCTTGCTCAATAATGGCGTAGCTACGTGCACCTAAACCCGTGCCTAAAAATAAATCAGTGATATCTTTACGGCGACATTTTATGCCATTGAACTGATAAGCAGACTTACCATCACGACTAACTTCTCTTTTAATCGCAATACTAGTGTATTTAGCGTATTCACCACCCGCTTTGCCTTCGCTGTTATCAAAAATCAATTCGACAGCAGCTCTGCTCACTGCTTTACGCCCCGAAGAACCATTGAAAATAACATCAGCCATACTACCGCCGCGCAAATGTTTGGCCGAACTTTCCCCCATCACCCAACGCACAGCATCAATAATATTAGATTTACCACAACCATTAGGCCCAACGATGCTAATTAAGTTCCCTTTAATGGGAACGGTTGTTGCATCAACAAATGATTTAAATCCTGAAAGTTTAATTTTTTCCAGCTTCATTACTGGTAAAATACCCGATTTATTAAAATCAGCCATTATACTATATGCGGACATAAGGTATGCGGCTAAATCATATTTGAAAGATAGACTATTATGGCAACACAACCCAGCAAAGATTTACAAGCATTTGATAACCCACAACCAGGTCGTGACTTCACTATTCGCATTGATACCCCAGAGTTTACTTGTCTCTGCCCTTTAACGGGCCAACCTGACTTTGCTAAAATCACCATAGAATATGTGCCAGATAAACTTTGCATTGAACTAAAAGCATTAAAACTCTATTTCTGGACATTCCGTGAGCGCGGTGCATTTCATGAAGCTGTTACTAATGAGTTTTTAAATGATATTGTTAAAGTCATTCAACCCAATTTTATGCGCATAAAGGCTGATTTCAATGTTCGTGGCGGTGTTTATACAACAGTTATTGTTGAGCACCGTAACCCAGAGTGGGTTGCACCTGAATTAGTCCAACTGCCTTAGTAAGCACTCTATTCTTTAGCCTGTCTTTTCATTACAGGCTAAAGATTAACACCCTATCCCCCGAAAAACATGTCCTCGAACGAAACTAAAAATCCAGATGATATTATTTGCGGCTGCACAGGCACAAGCAAAGAAAAAATAAAACAACTCATTCAATCCGGAAAATCAGATATAGAAGCCATTACTAGTGCAACAGGAGCAACAACTGGCTGCGGCTCATGTGATGTGATCATTGTGAATTATATAAAGCAACAAAAAGAACCCCCTTCTTCATAATTTACTCTATATTATCCACTCTTATTTTACTTCGAGTAACTTTCCAGCAACTACTCGAAAAAATAATATCCCAAAAAACACATCCTAGAAAAAGCTTTCTATAAAAGTAGTAAAAAAACAACAAATATCAATCTTTCATACCAGAAATATAATAATTAACCCTTACGAAACATGGTTTAAAAGCCAGTAATAAAAAAATAAAATAACAATTAAACACTTGATATACATAATAAAATTATATTTACCACTTTTAAAATAATGTTTATTTTTTTGATGGCATCGCTACTTTTTCCAGCTTGTTGTATAATTGCAACTTACCAAGAAGACTTATACGCACCCTAGTGAAATATTTTATGACACAAGAAAATTCAAGCTGGCAGTTACTCAGTAAAAATGGTCGCCAAATTTGGGCTTACAAACCCAAATCAAATAATATTGATGACCACTTGAATAATGCACATAATTTTTCTGAGCAAGAGCTCAGTGCTTTTGCTGAAAATTTCCAATTTAGCCGTGAAAACAACCCATCAGCCAGTGATAAGGTTTTTAGATCCCAGATGCAGGCTGCGAACCCTCGCCCTACCGCAACAAAAAAAACGATAGCAAGAAACAAAGAAGAACAAATCTTAATCGACAGTATCATCAATGGTATTGAGTATTTTTCTCAACTGCAAAGCGACGAAGGCCACTGGGCTGGAGATTATGGTGGCCCTTTATTTCTTCTACCTGGGCTATTAATTGCTTCTTACTTATCCGGTTCCCCATTACCCAAACCGCATCAAGCTATGATGCAGGTTTATTTGTTCAATCACCAACAGCCAGATGGTGGCTGGGGTATGCATATTGAAGGCGAACCAACCATGTTTGGTACTGTCATGCAGTACGTTTCCTTACGAATTATGGGCGTTGATAAAAACGACACCCGCCTGACTAAAGCACGACGATGGATTAAAAATAATGGTGGTGCAACCGGCATCCCATCTTGGGGTAAATTTTATTTAGCCTTATTAAATTTATACGATTGGCAAGGTTTTAATAGTTTACTGCCTGAAATGTGGCTATTACCAACATGGCTACCTTTCCACCCTTCTCGCTATTGGTGCCATAGCCGCATGGTGTATTTGCCCATGGCCTACTGTTATGCTGAACGTATTCAAGCTCCCGAGAATGATTTAATTCTATCTTTACGTGAAGAAATCTATTGCGAAGATTTTGCCAACATTCATTGGGAAAAACAAAGAAATACAGTCTGTGAAAAGGATATTTATACCACTCAGTCACCTATATTGAAGTGGACTAACCTGATTAATAATGGCTATGAAAAAATCAAATTTAAATGGCTTAGAAAAAAAACTACCGCGTACCTTTTAAAATATATTAATGCGGAAGATGCACAAACTAACTATTTAAACATTGGCCCTGTCAGTAAAGCCATCAATTCTATTTGTATTTGGCATGCAGAAGGTAAAGAATCAGAATCCTTTAAAAAACATGTGGCTCGCTGGTATGACTACTTATGGGTTGCTGAAGATGGTATGAAGATGAGCGGCTATAATGGATCTCAACTATGGGATACAGCATTTACTGTGCGCGCCATACTAGAAAGTGACATTGGTTTGCTTTACCCAAATATACTAAAAAAAGCTGAGAATTTCATTGATAATATGCAAATTCTAACTGAACACGAAACACACCAAGCGTTTTTTCGTCACCCTATGATTGGTAGTTGGCCATTTTCTACTGCGGAACAAGGCTGGCCTGTTGCTGACTGCACATCTGAAGGACTTAGTTCCGCCTTAGCATTACAAAAAACCGACATTTTCAAACAAAATATTAGTGATGAACGCTTAAAACAAGCTGTTGACGTTATTCTGTCCTATCAAAATAAAGATGGTGGCTGGCCTACTTATGAATTACAACGCGCGCCAAAATGGTTAGAAAAACTTAATCCTTCTGAAATTTTTGCCGATATTATGGCTGACTATTCATGGACTGAGTGTAGCGCGGCCTGCAGCATTGCATTATTAGATTTTCAAGAGCGCTTTCCAGATTATAAAACCGAGTCTATTAACACAGCTTTATCTCTTGGACTCTCCTATATTATTAACAAACAAAAATCAGATGGCTCCTGGTATGGCGGCTGGGCGGTCTGTTTTACTTATGCAACATGGTTTGCAATAGAAGCTCTAATGCAAGGTAAAGCACACATAGATCCAAGCTTACATAAGCAATGCATTAATAAGGCCACCGACTTTTTACTGAAGAGACAAATGGCTGATGGTGGATGGGGCGAAACCTACGAGTCCTGTGCTAAAATGATCTATTCGCAAGCAAAAACCTCACAAGTTGTTAATACAGCATGGGCATTGCTGGGTTTACAAGCGGCTGAATCAAACAATAAAGAAGCAATACAACAAGGTATTAACTTATTAATCGCCCGTCAACAAGATAATGGCGACTGGGCGCAGGAGAATATTTCTGGTGTTTTTAACTATAATTGTATGATTACTTATAGCTCTTACCGAAATATCTTCCCTCTTTGGGCTTTAAATCGTTTTTATAAACTTTCTACTTCTGCTAAATAATCGTTATAACTAGCAACGAGATAACTATGACATCTATCGATAATGCAACTCAAAATGAACCCTTTGATATCTGTATCGTTGGCGCAGGTATGGCAGGAGCCACCATTGCTGCCTACCTGGCTCCTAAAGGCATAAAAATAGCTCTTTTCGATAGAGACTACAGCGAAAAAGACCGAATTGTTGGCGAGCTATTACAACCCGGCGCTGTTGAAACTTTAAAAAAAATGAACTTAGCGCACCTGCTTGAAGGTTTTGACTCACAACCGGTTTATGGCTACGCTTTATTTCAAAACGATAAAAAATTCACCATTGCTTACAATAAAAATAGTGATACGCAATACCATGGAACTGGCCTACATAACGGCCGTTTTTTACAAACGATTCGTAATGATGCCTTAAAAAGTGAAAATATTACTCAGTTTCATGGCACCGTTTCTGATTTAATTGAAGATAAAAACAAAGTGATTACCGGTATTCAATACCGCGAAAAACAAACACGTGATATAAAAAGCGTCTCAGCAAAGCTAACTATTATGAGTGATGGTTTTTTCTCTAGCTTTAGAAAAGACCTTAGTAATAATAAAAAAACCGTCACTTCTTTTTTTATTGGACTGGTACTAAAAGACTGTCTATTACCTTACCCAAGTCATGGTCATGTTTTTTTATCCGCACCCAGCCCCTTTATTTGCTACCCAATCTCAAGTACAGAAACACGCTTATTAATTGATTTTCCTGGCACTAAAGCACCTAAAAAAGATGAAATTAAAGAACATATCACCGAAAAAGTTCTGCCTTTTATTCCTGATGAATTTTTAGAGTGCGTTAAAACATCGATTGCTACAAATGACTTTAAAGTCATGCCAAACCACTATATGCCAGCAAAACCACTATTAAAAGAAGGCGCTGTATTATTAGGCGATGCACTTAATATGCGCCACCCTATTACCGGTGGTGGTTTAACCGCTGTTTTTAATGATGTATACCTATTAGGCAACCATTTATTAGATATGCCTAGCTTCAATGACCCCGCTCTTTTACATAAAAAGATTAGCACCTATTATAGCGACCGTTTCCATGCCAATACTAACGTAAACATTATGGCGAATGCCCTTTACGGCGTGATGTCTAATCCTGAACTAAAAGTAGCGGTTTTTGAATACCTTGCTAAAGGTGGCGACAGCTCTAACGGCCCTATTTCGTTATTATCTGGGTTGAATAGACACCCTGGCGTCTTAATTAAACACTTTATTTATGTCGCTCTACTCTGTGTCAGTAATATTTTTACCGGTAAAGGCGGAGGTATTAGTAAAGCATTTGGTGTTGTAAAAGACACATTCTGTATTATCTGGCCACTCGCTTATAACGAACTTCGCCTCAATTCATTTTGTAAAAAAAATACCCAGCACTAATATGCAACGATTAGAAGATAAAATTCGTGACATCCCTGACTTCCCTAAGCCAGGCATTATATTTAAGGATATTACCCCTTTACTTAAAGACCCAGTTGCGCTGCGTTTAGCCGTAAAAGAACTAACCAAGCCTTTTTTAAATAGAGAAATAACAGTTGTTGCAGGTATGGAAGCACGCGGTTTTATTTTTGGCTCACTCGTCGCCTGGGAAATGGGCCTACCTTTTATACCCTTAAGAAAGCCAGGAAAATTACCTTACGATAAAAAAACTGTTTCTTATGATTTAGAGTATGGTTCTGCCAGTTTAGAAATTCATAGTGATGCTTTAACAAAATCCGACCGCGTTTTATTAGTCGATGACTTATTGGCAACGGGCGGGACCGCCCAAGCAAGCTGCCAACTCGTTGAAAAATTAGGCGCAAACGTTGAAGCGCTCGCCTTTATTGTCGAACTTGATTTTTTACACGGAAAAGACAAACTCAGCACTTACGAAATTCACTCTTTACTTCATTATTAATGACACTGTAATCAATGCCTGAATTGCCTGAAGTCGAAACGAGCTTACGTGGTATTACACCCTATATTGAACACCAAATAGTTAGCAAAGTAACCATTCGTTACCCAACATTACGCTGGCCTATTCCAGCTGAACTCCCTGAATTAATTGAGCAACAAACACTCAATAGCCTTACTCGTAGAGCTAAGTATCTATTATTACACTTCAGCACCGGCACTTTATTAATCCACCTAGGCATGTCTGGCAGCTTACGTGTTATCAACAAAGATAGTCCTATTCAAAAACATGACCATTTTGATCTTTTTTTTGCAAATAACCAAGGAATTCGCCTAACTGACCCACGTCGTTTTGGTGCTATTTTATGGCTAGGAACTAACCCTTATGCGCATTCTTTACTGGCTGATTTAGGCCCAGAGCCTTTAAGTGATGATTTTACCGGTGCTTATCTTTACCAAATATCACGCAATAAAAAAGTTAGCATTAAACAGTTTTTGATGAACCAAAAAATTGTTACTGGCGTGGGTAATATTTACTGTACAGAAGCTTTATTTGATTCAGGCATTAGTCCTTTGCGTGCCGCAGGAAATATTTCACTCGCTCGCTATCAAGCACTCGCTAAAAATATAAAAACAACCCTTTCTTCTGCCATTGAAAAAGGCGGTACTAGCCTGCGTGATTTTGTCGGTAGCGACGGCAAACCTGGCTATTTTAAACAAGAGCTAAAAGTCTATGGCCGCTCAGAAAAACCCTGCATCAACTGCCAAAACACTTTAATTACCATTAAACAAGCCAATAGAACCACTGTCTATTGTAAATATTGCCAAAAATAACTACCTTACTACCTACTAAAACCATGACTCAAGAAAACCTTAACCAAGAAACCGCAAAAATCGAATGGTCTGCACTACAACGATTTTTTGCCAGTGGAGTTGCTGTTTATGTTGCACCTGAAATTGATTTAGTCGATGCAGCGACTGCTTTTTCTAATGATGATAAACAGCAAGTTAGTGAATGGATGAGCAGCAACAAAGTTCAATTAGTTTCCGATCAACAAGCTGAAAAATGGATAAAAAATGACCATATTATGTGGTCTGTTGTCATCAAACCTTGGGTATTAGTTCAACCTACTTAAAGACTAATTCAGCATTCTCTTGCAAATTAGTAAAGCTTATTGCAAACTTAGAAATATTACTGATAGCACTTACACAACGCACTGAGGGTTTCTCATGGAAAAAAAAGAAGCGATGACCTTTATTCTTAAATTATTAAGACTAATGGTAGAAAAAGATGGATCTGATTTATTTATTACTGCAGGGTTTCCACCCGCAATAAAGGTCAAGGGCATCATGTCCCCTGTCTCCAAGCAGAACTTATCTGCCAATGATTCTAAAGCACTGACGCAGTGCATTATGAATGATAAGCAGTTAAAAGAGTTTGAAGAGACTAAAGAGTGTAATTTTGCAATCGCGCCTGCAGGCCTATGCCGCTTCCGTGTTAACGCCTATGTTCAGCAAGGTATGCAAGGTTTAGTTTTACGAACTATTGCTTCCGACATTCCCACACTTGATGGGCTCGACCTACCGCCCGTTTTAAAAGATATTATTACTGCTAAAAATGGCTTAATTATTATGGTGGGTGCGACAGGGTCAGGTAAATCAACCACCATGGCTGCAATGATTGACCATCGCAACCAAAACAGTCACGGCCATATCATTACTATTGAAGACCCTATTGAATATGTTCACCCGCATAAAAACTGTGTCATTATGCAACGAGAAGTTGGGGTTGACACCGATGACTGGGAAATTGCTCTACATAATACACTTCGCCAAGCACCTGATGTTATTGTTCTGGGTGAAATTCGTGACCAAAGCATTATGAACTTTGGTTTAGAATTCGCACAAACCGGTCACCTTGCAATGGCAACCCTCCATGCCAATAATGCCAACCAAGCCATCGACCGTATTCTTGGTTTTTTCCCAGTCGAAACTCAGAAAAAACTCAAACAAGATATTTCACTTAACCTCAAAGCCATTATTTCCCAACGCTTGATAAAAACAGTGGATGGCGGGCGCTGTGCGGCAATCGAAATTTTAATTAATACACCGCTAATTTCTGACTTAATTGCCAAAGGCGACGTGTCTGCGATTAAGCCTATCATGGCTAAATCTCGTGAACTAGGTATGCAAACCTTTGATCAATCTCTCTTCGCTTTATTTCAAGAAGGAAAAATCAGCTATGAAGAAGCCTTAAAAAATGCCGATTCATCCAATGAATTACGCTTAGAAATCAAACTTGCTGGTGGAGTTGGTGAAGAAGAAAGTGGCCTATCTTTACAAGCAACTGATGACCATGAAGACTAAACACTCGCTCAATTATAACCATTAAATTAACGGAATTACTATGGATATTAAGCCTTACATAAAATTAATGGTCGAGAAAAATGCCGACTGTTTATACCTAGGCTCTCACTCTGCCCCACGTCTGCGTTTAAATAAACAGGTAAAAGCTGTTGGTAACGCCTTATTAAGTGATGAAGATTTACAAATTATTTTCAAATCATTAACCACTGACAATCAACGCCTAAAGTTTTCATCGAAAAAGAAATTAGTTTTTTCTGCAACTTTATTAAACAATATCGATTGTACAATTGAAGTCAATGAACAAGCTTCTGGTCTTTCCATTTTAATTAGCCCAGTCATTGTAGAGAAAGACATTATCGCAAAAACATCATCTAGTTTGCAGGATACCCAAGTATTAGGCATTGAACCCACTATTGCCCTAGATATATTTCCTTATTTAGCTAAACTAGTCGAAATAGAAGCTTCTGATTTATTTGTTACCGCCGGCTCTCCCGTCAAAGCAAAAGTTCATGGTGAAGCCATTGAACTTGATAGCTTTTTATTGACCCCGCAATTAACTAAATCTGCCGCTTATGGCATTATGAATGACGAACAAATTGCAGAGTTTGAAGCTAATAAAGATTTAGATTTCGCTATCAGCCTACATGACAATAGCGCTCGATTTCGTGTCAATGTTTTTTATCAACGTCGTACAGTTGGCTTAGTGCTACGTTTAATTCCTTCTGAAATCCCTACCGTAACCGACTTAAATCTCCCTGAAGTTCTATCTGAATTAATTTTAGATAAACGTGGACTCTTATTAATGGTAGGAGGTACGGGCTCAGGAAAATCAACGTCTTTAGCAGCAATGATTAATCATCGTAATATGAATTCTGCGGGACATATTTTAACCATTGAAGATCCAGTTGAGTTTTCCCACCCTAACTTAAAATCAATTGTTAACCAACGTGAGGTTGGCGTTGATACTAACTCTTATGCTCGCGCCTTAAAAGCCAGCTTACGTGAAGCCCCCGATGTTATTTTAGTGGGTGAAATTCGTGATAGAGAAACTATGGAAGCAGCCTTAGAGCTCGCTAATACCGGACATTTATGTATATCAACCTTGCATGCTAATAACGCAAACCAAGCCATGGAACGTATTATTAATATGTTTCCTAATGTGCAACATAAGCAACTGTTTATGGATTTATCGATCAACTTAAATGCCGTTATTTCTCAGCGTTTAATCCCAGATTCTGAAGGCAAGCGCTGTGCAGCGATTGAAGTCATGATTAATACCCCGCATATTGCTAATTTAATTTTAAAAGGTGATCTTAATGAAATTAAAGAAGCCATGAAAACCAGTGGCAGCAAAGGTATGCGAACTTTTGATGACGCCTTATTAGAGCTTTATAAAGCTAAAAGAATTACCTTAGAAGAAGCTCTTAGAAATGCGGATTCAAGTAATGATTTAGAAGCAAAAATTAACTTTGGCTAATTTGCCTCTATCAGGTATAATACTTAACGTTTATACCCCTTCTCCTCTACCAGTATTACCACCTCCTTGATAACATCCATTTTACTCAAAAACCAAACAATGAAAAAAATATCGCTCACCAATAAAATTCTTATCTCTATGGTCTTGGGGCTTCTTTTAGGGAGCCTTATTAATACATTTGCAGCTGAACAAGCATTTATTCAAGACTACCTCGTTCATGGCTTATTTCATGTCATTGGCTCGGCTTTTATCAACGCATTGAAAATGCTGGTTGTCCCTTTAGTGACCTTTTCTCTTATTTGTGGTGTCTGTGGCATTGGCGACATTAACACACTAGGGCGCATTGGTTTAAAATCATTCCTGCTTTATTTAACCACCACTGGACTCGCCATCACATTAGCACTGCTAGTTGCAATTGGCATTGCACCAGGGAAAAATTTCAACCCACAAAGCATCACAAGCAATTTTATTGCGAAAGATAGCCCGCCTATCAGCGATGTATTTATTAACTTAATCCCTAGCAATCCAATTGAGGCTTTTGCTCAAGGTAATATGCTGCAAATTATTTTCTTTGTTATTTTATTTGCTATTGCCATGTTAATGACAGGAGAAGTCGGCAAACAACTCGCTGAAACAGCAGAGAAACTCAATGAAGTCATGATGAAAGTAGTGACCCTCGTGATGGACTTTGCCCCCATTGGTGTCTTTTTTCTAATGGCGAAAACTTTTTCAGAGCAAGGCTTTTCTCTTATTCTACCTATGATTGGCTACTTTTCCGTGGTCGTCCTGTGCTTATTACTGCATGCTTTTGGGACATTTTCTCTCTTACTTATGTTCTTAGCGAAATTAAACCCACTAATTTTTATCAAAAAAATGCGCTCAGCACATATTTTTGCCTTTAGTACAGCAAGTTCCAATGCAACCATTCCTATTACCCTACAAGCTGTAGAAAAACGTATTGGCGTGGATAATACCACCGCTGCTTTCACCGTTCCTTTTGGCGCAACCATTAACATGGATGGTACGGCTATTATGCAAGGTGTCGCAACAGTCTTTATCGCTAACGTCTACCAAATTGATTTAAACCTTGTGCAATACTTAACCATCATTGGCATGTCTATTTTGGCGTCTATAGGGACTGCTGGCGTTCCGGGGGTTGGCTTAATTATGCTCGCAATGGTATTTAACCAAGTTGGCTTGCCTGTGGAAGGTATTGGTTTAATTATTGGCGTAGATCGTTTATTAGACATGATGCGCACCGTGGTTAATATTACTGGTGATGCCACCGTGACCTGCATCGTTGCTCGTGGTGAAAACAAGCTAGATGATACCGTTTTTAATAATCCAGATGCAGGTATTATTACGGATATTCACCTACCCCATAAAACATGATACAAATACAACAAATTCCTGTCTTGCAGGATAATTATATCTACCTGATTCATGACACTGACTCAGATGAAACCGCTGTTGTTGACCCTGCTATAGCAGAACCTGTTTTAAGTACGCTAAAAGAAAATAACTGGCAACTTACTTATATACTCAATACTCACCACCATGCAGATCATGTCGGTGGTAATCGTGAATTAAAGGCGGCAACTCAGTGCAAAATTATCGGTGCAAAATCAGACTCTAAGCGCATCCCTGCAATCGATATTGTCGTACAGCAACAGGAGATAATAACATTAGGAAAACATAGCTTAGAAATCATTGAATGTTCAGGGCACACTTTAGGCCATATCGCCTTTTATTTAGCAGCAGCCAATGCTTTATTCTGCGGTGACACTCTGTTTTCTATGGGATGCGGACGATTATTTGAAGGTTCAGCAGAACAAATGTGGCAATCATTAGAGCAATTCAAAAAACTACCACTAGCGACTCAAATTTATTGCGCCCATGAATACAGCCTTGCCAATGCAAAATTTTCCCTAAGTGTTGAGCCTAACAATGCGCATTTAATCAAGACAATAGAACATATCCGTCAGCTAAGAGAAAATAAGCGCCCTACCGTTCCTACTAGCTTACAACAAGAACTCGCCACCAACCCTTTCTTGCGTACTAATAGTAGCGAAATTAAATCAATGCTTAATTTACCAACCGCGACAGAACTTGAGGTTTTTACTGAATTGAGAAACAGAAAAGATACATTTTAAGCGTATAAGAATCAAAAACATCAATGCGTGATTACAAGACTTCCATTGTTCACTTCACAGCCTGCAAAATCACCCTATATTCTTCAACTTTTGGGCGGTATAAAAACATGGCTAAAGCAGACAGAATAGAAAAAATATAAACCGTGTTAAAGCCATCTCCCAGTCTGAACATTAAAGCCCCATAAAGGCCGATACTCTCAGCCATCAGCATAGAGACAATAATAGTCTTTAAATAACGTGATTTTGCCGACTTTTCACTGGCTCTTAAATTAAGTTGCAGTGATACATGGCGTACAAATTTCATCACTAAAAAAGTTAGCATGGCAACAATATAAAGTACCGTTCTTAACCAAACTCTATCTTCTTCTAGCCAGTTAAGCTGAATCGTTTCCGCATAAAAATGGCATAGCGAAATCATAACTCCTAGCATTAATAAGCTAAACCCTCTGACGACACCGGCCAATAATAAATCGGCTTGCTCTTGCTGCTCTGATATTTCCATTAAGGTTTCTCTTTTTGTTGCTCTAAACGATACGAATGAAGAATGACCATAAATGCAAAAAAATCATATAGGCCATGAATAATGATTGGAGTGAGTAAATTACGCGTATTTTCATAATCTAAATACATCCCTAAATAAAGGCTGATGCTGCCAGCCAAAATAAAATACAACAAAGTGACGGCATGGACTAAACCAAAAAGTACGCTACTAATAATTAAACCCGCAACAATACCCCATGAATTTTCTAACCAAGGCTGTATAACGCCTCTAAATAGAATTTCCTCAGAAATTCCCGCGACTGCAGCCAAAACAAATAAATCCGTCCAATGTAAATCCTCCAAACTCGCGCCTAAAGTATCATGTAGAATTTTACGAATTTTCAACAGCGCATCAGTTTTAATGTGATTGAGTGCTAAAAAAATCACGCATAATGGCAGGGTTCCCATAATGCCGTTCACCAACGCACGCTCATTGAAGTTAATAAACTCAAACGGGTTAATTTGCGCAATTGCACCTAAAACAATCGCCACTAAAATCAACGAGCTCTCAAAATAGAGGGCAGTTTTGAAAAATTTTTTAGGATTAATGACAGGTTCATTCATAGTAGCTTTGGTGCGATAATATCGCTTTATTAAAATTTAGGAGACTTTTTTCGTGCAGTGTTTTATTTATAGAAGCAACAAAAAATCAGAATTGTATGTATATCTCGCCAAACAAGACGATTTTTCTACCATTCCTGCGGATTTATTTAAAAGCATTGGTCAACCAGAGTATGTCATGGAACTAGAAATTACGCCTGATCGACAACTTGCACGCGAAAACGCTGTAGATATCTTAAAAGGTATTGAGGACAATGGTTTTTATATACAAATGCCACCGACTGTGGAATCCTTATTAAAAAAACCAACTGAAAGCGATACTCTTTTAAATTAAGTTTCTAAGCTTTAGGTAAAGTAACGCCTTCTTGACCTTGGTACTTTCCACCTCGGTCTTTATAGGATGTTTCACAGACTTCATCACCGCCAAAAAATAGCATTTGCGCAACACCTTCATTGGCATAAATTTTAGCTGGAAGTGGCGTGGTATTAGAGAATTCTAAAGTCACATGCCCTTCCCATTCAGGCTCTAAAGGTGTGACATTAACAATGATGCCACAACGCGCATAGGTTGATTTACCTAAGCAAATAGTCAGCACATCTCTTGGGATACGAAAAAACTCAACCGTTCTCGCTAAAGCAAATGAATTAGGGGGGATAATACACACATCTGATTGCACATCGACAAAACTAGCTTCATTGAAGTCTTTCGGATCTACAATTGCTGAATTAATATTGGTAAAAATCTTGAATTCATTCGAACAACGGACATCATAACCATAGCTTGACGTGCCGTAAGAAATCACCTTGCCTTGTTCAGAATGGCGAACTTGACCTGCCTCAAATGGCGAAATCATGCCCTGTTCTTCTGCCATACGACGAATCCATTTATCTGATTTTATACTCATATATTTATACTAACTTAATTCAAATAGAATAATTTTATCCTATTTGAATTAAGTTCGGGCAACTATAAAAGGCATACTTTATAATATGCGCTCAGCCAATCTCTAGGACACTATTTTATTAACCATGATTTCTATTCGGAACCTTACATTTTCTCGCGGAGAACAAAAAATATTTGACGATATTTCTCTCGATATTATGCCGCATAAAATCACTGCGATTATGGGCCCCAGTGGCGCTGGAAAAACCACGCTTTTAAAATTAATTGGCGGACAACTTAATCCAGATAGCGGCTCCATTACTATCGATGGAGAAAATATTCATCAATTATCACGCACGCAACTCTATACCTTGCGCAAAAAAATGGGCATGCTTTTTCAAAGTGGTGCCTTACTCAGTGATATGAGTGTTTTTGATAATATTGCTTTCCCCATCAGAGAGCACACCCAATTACCTGAAACTTTAATCCGTACCATTGTTTTACTCAAGCTAAATGCAGTGGGTTTACGTGGCGCTCGTAATTTAATGCCTAGCGAACTTTCAGGCGGAATGGCTCGGCGGGTTGCAATGGCTAGAGCTATCGCATTAGATCCAGAAATGATTATGTATGACGAGCCTTTTACTGGGCAAGACCCTATTTCTTTAGGGGTTTTAGTCAGCTTAATTCAAGCCCTGAATAAAACACTGCACTTAACCAGCATTATTGTTTCACACGACGTACAAGAAACCGCTTCCATTGCAGATTACATTTATGTCTTGTCACAAGGAAAAATTGCCGGTCAAGGAACGCCTAAAGAGCTTGCTGAATCAGATTCTGAATGGGTACAACAATTTATGCATGGTAAGGCGGATGGCCCTGTGCCTTTCCATTACCCTAGTGACTCTTTTAGTTCTGATTTACTCGCTCATTAATCGATGAATTATTTACAGACTTATTTACAGGCTTATTTACAAAAAATAGGTCACGTTACACTCAAATCATTAGCTAAACTCGGGCGTGCTAGTTTATTCTTTTATTCGATAATCACGGCACTGCCTTATGTTTTAATGCGCCCTCAGTTATTAATCAAGCAAATGTTTTCCGTGGGTGTACTTAGCTTTTGGCTGATCATTATTTCCGGCTTATTTGTCGGTATGGTCATTGGTTTGCAGGGAGTTTACACATTATCTACTTACGGTGCTGAAGCCTCTCTTGGGATTATGGTTGCAGCCTCTTTAGTTAGGGAATTAGGTCCCGTTGTTAGTGCTTTATTATTTGCCGGACGAGCTGGCTCAGCATTAACAGCAGAAATCGGCCTGATGAAAACCACCGAACAATTATCGGGCATGGAAATGATGGCAATCGACCCTATTAAATATATTATTGCACCGCGTTTTTTCGCTGGCTTTCTTTCTCTGCCTATTTTAGCCCTACTGTTCAGTAGTTGCGGTATTTTAGGAGGTCATTTAACCGGCGTAGAATTACTTCAGGTAGATCTTGGCTCCTATTGGACACAAATGCAACAGACGATTGATTTTTACGACGATATTGTTAATGGCATTATAAAAAGCATTATTTTTGCTTGGGTTGTTTCTTGGATTGCATTATTTGAAGGCTACGATGCACTACCTACCTCAGCCGGCGTTAGTAGAGCAACAACACGCACCGTTGTTAATTCAGCTTTTGCCATCCTCTTTTTTGACTTTTTATTAACTGCTATTATGTTTGGATCCGCCTAATCATGAATACAAAATCTACCGAAATTTTAGTCGGGCTATTTGTCTGCATTGGTATTGCCGCACTCTTTTTTATGGCACTACAAGTCAGTAATTTCCAAGCACTACAAAATAAAGCCGGTTACACAATTACAGCCAATTTTGAAAACATTAACGGCCTACAGAATAAAGCACTCGTCTCAATGGCTGGCGTGCCTATTGGCCGTGTTAGTCGCATTCAATTCAATGCTGATGACTACAATGCTATTGTCAGCATGCGCATTGACCAACAATATACCAATTTACCAACAGATACCTCGGCTAGCATCTATACCGCTGGCTTATTAGGGGAAAAATATATCGGTTTAACAGCGGGCGGCATGGATGATTTCCTCGTTGAGGGCAGTGTTATCGAACTCACTCAGTCTTCTTTAATACTAGAAGAACTGATCAGCCAGTTCCTGTTTAGTTCTTCGGATAAATAAAGCTACTTTATGCCCACTTTAACCATTACTCAAGGTGCTAAAAACTGTTTTTCTTTATCAGGAGATTTAAGTTTTGAGACCATTAGCAACAAAACAATTAATGAATTAAAAGTACACACGAGCCACTCTCCTAGCTACATTGATTTACAAGCTCTACAGAAAATTGATAGCGCAGGAGTCGCTTTACTTATAGAATGGATAAAATTTGCTCATGAACATCAACAAGAGTTGCTATTTGATGCCATTCCGCCTCAATTAGCCGCGCTAATAAAACTGAGCGACCTTTCAGATTGCGATCTATTTAAAACGCAGGATATCGAAATCAATGGATAAACTATTAATTACTGGTGGACAAGAGTTAACAGGAGAATTAACCGTTTCGGGCGCTAAAAACTCTGCCTTACCTATTCTTGCTGCCACCCTTCTTAGCGATAAATCAGTCTCTATTGGTAACGTTCCTCACTTACAGGATATTACCACTACACTCGAATTATTAGGCTGTATGGGGGTTGAGTTATCTATTGATGAAAAACTCAATATCGATATCGATAGCAGTACCATTAAAAAATTAGAAGCGCCTTACGAACTGGTGCGCACCATGCGCTCTTCTATTTTAGTATTAGGGCCGCTATTAGCCCGCTTTGGTGAAGCACATGTTGCCTTACCAGGCGGCTGTGCTATTGGCGCGCGTCCTATCGACTTGCATTTATCCGGCCTAAAGAAAATGGGCGCTGATATTACCGTTGAAAATGGCTATATTCATGCAAAAGCAACTCGCCTTAAAGCCTGCCATTTAGTTTTTGAGCAAGTCACTGTTACGGGTACAGAAAACCTTTTGATGGCTGCTGTATTAGCTGAAGGAACCAGTATTTTTGAGAACTCAGCCCGCGAGCCTGAAGTAAATGACCTAGCTTATTTCTTAAATAAGATGGGGGCTAAAATATCAGGAATTGGTACATCAACGCTCACCATTGAAGGCGTAGAGCGACTAGGGGCTGATAATTTACACTATAATGTCTTAGCTGACCGTATTGAAGCAGGTACCTATTTAGTTGCTGCAGCCATCACCCGTGGAAAAATTAAACTCAATAAAATCCAACCCGTTTTATTAGAAGCTGTTCTGGAAAAGTTAGTTGATGCTGGTGCAGACATCACAACAGGAAGCGACTGGATTAGCTTAGATATGCACGGTAAGCGCCCAAAAGCCATCTCTGTTCGAACAGCTCCTTTTCCTGGTTTCCCTACTGATATGCAAGCGCAATTTACCGCGATGAACTGTATTGCAGAAGGCGTTAGTACCACGACTGAAACAATTTTTGAAAACCGCTTCATGCATATTCAAGAACTACAAAGAATGGGTGCTAATTTAAAAATTGAGTCTAATACCGTCATCTGCACAGGCGTAGAAAAATTAACCTCTGCACCTGTGATGGCAACCGATTTACGTGCCTCAGCCAGCTTAGTGATTGCGGCATTAGTAGCTGACGGTAAGACGCTTGTAGATCGCATCTATCATATTGATCGTGGTTATGACCACATCGAAGAAAAATTATCCCAACTCGGCGCAACTATTCGCCGTACCCCTAGATAAAACAGGTTTGACTATGCTAACTATTGCTGTTTCAAAAGGCAGAATATACGACGACGCGCTTCCCTTATTAGCCGAAGCCAACATCATCCCTATTGATGATCCTAAAACGAGCCGTAAACTTATTTTAAGAACCAATCATGATAATGTTCAGCTAGTCATTATCCGTGCGACTGACGTACCTACTTTTGTAGAATATGGCGCAGCCGATTTAGGTATTGCCGGAAAAGATGTACTGATTGAGCATGATTCAGACAACTTATATGAGCCTTTAGATTTGAAAATTGCTTGTTGTAAGTTAATGACTGCAGCCCCTAAAGATGCACCTAATATTTCTGGCCGCGTGCGAGTTGCAACAAAATATATAAAAACCGCTGAACGCTACTTTGCCAGCCAAGGTATACAAGCAGAAATCATCAAATTATATGGCGCAATGGAGCTTGCTCCTTTAGTCGGCTTAGCCGATTGCATCGTAGATGTGGTCGATACCGGAAACACTCTACGCGCCAATGGCTTAGAGCCTCGCGAATTAATTATGGATATTAGCTCTCGCCTAATTGTTAATAAAGCATCAATGAAAATGAAGCACTCGATTATCCAACCCCTTATTGACCAATTCGAAAAAACACTTGCTGAACGTTAAAATTATGACTCAACCTATCACTCGCCTTAATAGTACAGACTCAGATTTTCCTGCACAATTACAACAATTGCTTGCTTGGGAAGAATCATCAGACCACGAAATTCATCAACGTGTCTTAGATATTATTGCCAATGTACGTACAAAAGGTGATCAAGCTGTGATTGATTACACCAATCAATTTGATCAATGCAACATCAGTAATGCAAATGAACTAGAAATCACACAAACAACACTAAAAGCGGCATGGGATAACTTAGCTAGCGATAAAGCCGAAGCATTAAAAATTGCGGCTGATCGTGTACGCGCTTATGCCGACAAACAAAAAATGGAGTCATGGCAATATACTGAAGCCGATGGCACTATGTTAGGCCAAAAAATTACTCCGCTAGACCGTGCAGGATTATACGTCCCCGGCGGTAAAGCAGCCTACCCATCATCCGTTTTAATGAATGCTATTCCAGCTAAAGTAGCCGGTGTACGTGAATTGATTATGGTTGTTCCTACGCCTAACGGAGTAGTTAATGAACTCGTTTTAGCTGCCGCTTACCTTTCTGGCGTTGATCGAGTTTTTGCTATTGGTGGCGCACAAGCTGTTGCTGCTTTGGCTTATGGTACAGAAACCATCCCTGCTGTAGAAAAAATTGTTGGCCCTGGAAATATTTATGTGGCAACCGCTAAAAAATTAGTCTTCGGGCAAGTCGGTATCGATATGATTGCCGGACCTTCTGAAATATTAATTATTTGTGATGGAAAAACTAATCCTGATTGGATTGCTATGGATTTATTTTCCCAAGCAGAACACGATGAAGATGCACAAGCCATCTTATTATCTGACGATGCTGAATTTTTGGATGCCGTGGCAAACAGCATTGATAAATTACTTCCAGAAATGGAACGTGCTGACATCATTAAAGCCTCTCTCTCTTCTCGTGGCGCACTCATTCACGTGAAATCATTAGAAGAAGCGGCAGAAGTCTCTAATACCATTGCCCCAGAACATTTAGAGCTATCTGTTGAAGATCCAACGGCTTTATGTGAGCACATCCGTAATGCCGGCGCTATTTTCATGGGCCGTTATACTGCAGAAGCTTTAGGTGATTACTGTGCAGGCCCTAACCATGTACTACCCACTTCAGGCACTGCGCGTTTTTCATCACCCCTCGGTGTTTATGACTTTCAAAAACGTTCTAGCCTAATTTTTTGCTCTGCTGATGGTGCTAATACTTTAGGTAAAACTGCATCTATTTTAGCCCGCGGCGAAAGTTTAACAGCGCATGCTCGTTCAGCTGAATTCCGTTTAAAATAATTATAATTAAAGAGAACCAAATGACTGATTATCCAGAAAAAACCTGCGAAATTGACCGCCTAGTGCGTCACCCAAAATTAGTTGAAGCCGCTTTAGCAGGCAAAAAAACACAACAAAGGCGTGATGGTGTTTATGCCTACCCTAATGAAACTTTTGAGTTAGATGGCGTGCCTTTTATTGTTACTGATCTAACACGCGAAACAATTGGTGATATGACCGATGCCTCTGCACAAGCAGAAGGCTACCCTAGCTTAGAAATGTACAAAAACCTCATTATTAACATGCACCCTGGCATGGAGTGGGATGAATCTGCACTCGTATGGGTGCATCACTTTAAGCGCGTTGATGCCGAATAATATGCAAGAACAAGAGCTAATAAGCACTGTTATCCGCCCTGAAGTCAGAGCGCTAAGTGCTTATAAAGTTGCTGATGCTAGCGGTTTTATTAAATTAGATGCTATGGAAAATCCTTATACCTGGCCTGAAGACATCAAGCAAGAATGGCTAAAAGTCGTTCATGCTGCCGAAATAAACCGCTACCCAGACCCAGAAGCAAAATCTTTGTGCCGCATTTTAAAGCAATATAATAATATATCAGATGAAAGTGCTATTTTATTAGGCAATGGTTCCGATGAAATTATTCAACTACTACTTATGGCACTGCCTAAAAATTCTTGCGTTATGGCGCCAGAACCAAGCTTTGTCATGTATAAACAAATCGCACTTTGCTTAGGTTTAGATTATCACGGCTTGCCTTTACAAGCAGATAGCTTTGATTTAGATCTGCCGGCACTATTAGAATCCATTGAAAAACATCAACCAGAAGTTATTTTTCTTGCTTACCCAAATAACCCAACGGGTAATTTGTTTGATACGAATGCCATTAAGAGCATCATAAGTCATAGCAAGGGCTTAGTTGTTTTAGATGAAGCTTACGCGCCTTTTACCGATGCAAGTTTCATTAAAGAATTAGAAAATTACAGTAATTTACTGGTCATGCGCACGGTTTCTAAACTCGGCTTAGCTGGATTACGCCTAGGGTTTATTGCAGGAAACCCAACTATTATTGAGCAATTAAATAAAGTTAGGCTGCCCTACAACATCAATATTCTTACCCAATGCAGTGCAGAATTTGCCTTGTCTAAGCCTGAAATGTTTCAAGAACAAACCGAAACGCTACGCAATGAACGAGCAAGAATGTTTTTACAGTTAAGTACATTGCCGGGTATTAGTCCTTTTCCTAGCTCAGCTAACTTTATTTTATTCAAAACACCAAAAGATAAGGCAACAGAAATATTTGAATTATTAAAAGAGAAAGGTATTTTAATCAAAAATTTAGCACCACAAAAAGGGCTTCTTACTGACTGCTTACGAGTCACCATAGGAAAACCTGAAGAAAATAATGTTTTTATAAATGCATTAAAAAGTACAATCTAAACTATAATAAAATTTGCATTATAAATATGAGGCTTCAAAAGCCCAATGCTCTATTATAATAATTGAGCAAATAATAATTAATAAGCGGTAAACATAACGAGGAGTGTTATTCATGAGCGAGCAAGGCGTAGACCGATCAAAACGCCAATTTCTAACAACGGCTTTAACCGTTGTAGGAGCTGTAGGTACTGGTTATATAGCTGTACCCTTTTTATCACAAATGCAGCCGAGTACTAAAGCCAAAGCAGCTGGTGCTCCCGTAGAAATTGATATTAGTAAATTAGAAACAGGACAACTACTCCGTGCCGCATGGCGAGGAAAACCTGTTTGGGTTCTTAATCGTACTCCTGAAGTACTAGAAATACTTGCCTCAGATACGGCAAAATTAAGTGACCCTAGTTCACAGGAATCTGAGCAACCTGAATACGCAAAAAATGAATTTCGCTCAATTAAGCCAGAAATTTTTATTGCTGTCGGTCTCTGCACACACCTAGGGTGTTCACCTACTTTTCGCCCCGAAATTGCTCCTAATGACCTAGGCGATGATTGGAAAGGTGGCTTTTTCTGCCCATGTCATGGCTCCGGTTTCGATTTAGCAGGTCGTGTGGTTAGTGGTGTACCTGCCCCTACCAATTTAGTTGTTCCTCCACATCGCTATATAACCGAAACACGCATTATTATTGGTGAATCAAATACTGAGGAAAACGCATGAAATCAAAATACCTAACAGGTTGCGGTACTTGGGTTGTTAACCGCTTTCCACTCACTAAATTATGGAATGACCATATGGCGCAATACTACGCGCCTAAAAACTTTAATTTCTGGTACTTTTTTGGCTCACTTGCACTACTAGTATTAGTGAATCAGTTTATTACTGGTATTTTATTAACTATGAACTACAAACCTGACGCAGGTTTAGCATTTGACTCTGTTGAATACATTATGCGTGAGGTTCCTTGGGGCTGGCTGGTGCGATATATGCACTCAACAGGTGCTTCCGCTTTCTTTATCGTTATTTATCTACATATGTTTAGAGGACTTATTTATGGGTCATATAAACAACCAAGAGAGCTAGTCTGGATCTTTGGAATGCTATTATTTGTCGCATTAATGGCAGAAGCATTTATGGGCTACCTACTTCCTTGGGGACAAATGTCTTACTGGGGAGCACAGGTGATTATCTCTTTATTCAGCGCAATCCCTATTATTGGTGATGATTTATCACTTTGGGTACGTGGTGATTACGTGATCTCAGATGCGACATTAAATCGCTTTTTTGCTTTCCACGTTATTGCTATCCCGCTTATCCTGATTATGTTAGTTTTTCTGCATATTGTTGCACTGCATGAAGTGGGTTCTAATAACCCTGATGGCATCAATATCAAAGAATCTAAAGATCCTTGGGGACATCCTATTGATGGCATTCCTTTTCACCCTTATTACACGGTAAAAGATATCGTCGGTGTTGCTGTCTTCTTATTTTTCTTTGCGACAGTTATTTTCTATATGCCTGAAATGGGCGGCTACTTTTTAGAGCACGCAAATTTCATCCCTGCTGATCCTTTAGCAACTCCTGAGCATATTGCACCTGTCTGGTATTTCACCCCGTTCTACGCTATTTTAAGAGCAATACCTGATAAGTTTGCCGGTGTTATAGCAATGGGTGGTGCGATTTGTATTTTATTCGTCTTACCTTGGTTAGATCGTAGCCCGGTTAAATCAATCCGTTATCGTGGTGGCATCTATAAAAAAGCTATTCTATTATTTGTTATCAGTTTCATTGGCCTAGGCTACTTAGGAATGCAAGCTCCTACGGCGACCGCAACCATAATGGCACGTATTTTCACTGCGATGTACTTTGGTTTCTTCTTATTAATGCCAATTTATACACGCTGGGAAAAAACCAAAACCGTACCAAAACAACTTACGGAACAGCCTAGTATTGAGGATCGTATCCCTGGTTGGGTAGAAACAGCAAATGAAATGATAAAAGAAGTCCCTGTTGAAAAAGAAGGCAAAACAGTTTTACAAAAACGCCCCGATCCTTCAGGTATTGCTAAAGTACTTATCCGTACTGCAAAAAACTTAAAAGCGAGCTTAGACTAATATGAAAAAACTACTACAAGTTTGCCTGCTACTATTACCGCTAAGCACCTTTGCTTCAGCTCAAATTAGCTTAGAATCGGCTGATACTGACCTATCTGATTCGAAATCTTTAGCAAATGGCGCAAAGCTTTATGTTGAATATTGCTTAGGCTGTCATTCAGTAAAATATATTCGCTACTTAAATATTGCTGATGATTTTGACATCAAACAAACGACCTTATTAGAAGATGTTGCCCCTGAAGGCGCAGGAATTTATGACAAAATGCTAACGGCTATGAATGGCCGTGATGCTAAAAAGTGGTTTGGTACTACACCACCAGATTTATCATTAATTGCCCGCTCACGAGGCGCTGACTGGCTTTATACTTATTTAAAAAGCTTTTATGTTGATGCATCTAGACCTTTAGGGGTCAATAACGCAGTTTTCCCTGATGTTGGGATGCCTAATCCGCTTTGGCAACTACAAGGCGAACAAATTGCCGTTCTTAAAAAAGAACACGGTCAAGATGTTATAGATAAACTTATGATTCAAAAGAAAGGCACCATGACTCCTGATCAATTTGATAAGGCCGTCAATGACATTGTGAGCTTCTTGGTTTATACCGGCGAACCTTCGCAACTAGAACGCCAAAGTATGGGTAAATACGTACTACTCTTTATTCTATTATTTGGCGTCATCGCTTATTTATTGAAGAAAGAATATTGGAAAGATGTGCACTAAAAGCATTTCTTCTTAATAAAAAAAAGCGCATCCTCTTTAGAGTTTGCGCTTTTTTTATGCCATTTTTCTAGTGTTCTTATAAGTATTTATAAGGACGCACCTTCTAAGTAACACCCCTCTGTTTTACAGCACCTCTACTTACCTTCAATGATAGAACCGACACCTAATCAAATATCACAGCACCCTTTATCAGGAAGCGAGGGCATTCTACATCATTATCTCCCGAGTGGAGTGAACTTACAGCTAAGTAAAATAAGAGATACCTACAAAAAAATTTTGCCTTCCTTATCTTTAAGCTAGCACTTAAAACATAAGGAATAGCTGAGATCAATTATATTTATATCATCCCAGCATATAAATGCACCGCAAATTTCAGGCAAAAAAAAGCCGCGAATAAAATCGCGGCTTTTTTTGATAATAGCGTTTAAAGACTATTAATCTTCAGCAACAATAGAAACTTTAACTGTTTCTGTTACATCAGCATGTAA
>JAQRMR010000043.1 GCA_028599115.1 Methyloprofundus sp. | reverse complement strand
CTACCGCACTTGTTCGCGAGGTAAATCACTGGAAAAGGGTTTACGAGCTGTTTTTTTTCTTAGTTTCAGCAGTGGGGAGTTGTATCAGACTCTTCCTCAAGAGTGCCTTCGTCCGCATCATCAAGCATATCCTGAGCTTGATCAAAATCAATCGCCACTTCAACTTCTACCTCACTATTGATACAAAGTTAGATAATTTCACTACATTTTCTTAAAATATTTCACAAATGTATTAAGCTGCCCTGTTGTACTTGTTCTTTAGTTAGGTGAAAGTAAAAAATGGATAAAATAATTGAAATAGCATTTGGTTTCTCTATGCTAGGCTTTGTTATTGGAAGCATGGTAACTCTTGGGCTAGGGTTAACTATTACGCAAATTATTGCTCCCTATAAAAAAATAAAAATAGTGCTGTTGGCGCTGATAGCTAATTTTATATTGGTACCTATTTTTGCTTTTTTCCTAGTTCAGTGGCTTCCTATGCCAGAAGGTGTTCGTATTGGGCTTATTCTTTTATCTTTAAGTGGTGGAGCGCCCTTTATTCCTTTGATTGTTGCGGTTGCGAAAGGGGATGTTGGGGGTTCAGTTGGCTTAATGGTATTGCTATTGCTGGTTACTATTTTATTTATGCCATTTGCTGTTCCGTTTTTATTGCCGGGAACTTTATTAAGTGCTTTGGATATAGCCAAGGTTTTAGTCACGATTATGCTGATACCTCTGATTATTGCGCTTTGCTTGAATGCTTATTTGCCCAACGCTGCAAACTGCTTACAAAGCTATACAAGAAAAATAACTGGATTGTCTGTTTTTGTTCTCATTGTGTCAGTTATCTATTTATATACAGATGTTATTGTTAGCCATGTTGATATATTAGCAGTGCTCGTTCTCTTTTTTCTGGGGGCAGCTATTATTGGTGCTTTTATGGGAGGTAGAAGTAATAGTGCTAGAGTATCTTTAGTTGTTGGTACTGGCCTGCGTAATCCACCTGTTGCTATTTTAGTTGCTAGCCAAAGTTTTTCTACCGAACCAATGGCTGCTATAGTGCCGTTATTACTTGCTATTGTTGCTGTGTTAATGTTATTACCTTGGGCTAAAGTTGTTAGCCGGTCTGTTTAACTAAATTTACGAGGGAAGAATATGAAAAATACACTCGAACTTAAAATAGTACCACCGTTAGCGATGTTCATAAGTGTGGGGTTGATTTATGCTGCTGCTCATTTCTTTCCTTGGAGTATCGTCTCGCTAGGGTATAAACAAGAGTTAACCAGTTTTTTTATTATCTTAGCGATGTTGTTTGATTTTTCAGCGCTTGCATTTTTTTCTCGGGCCAAAACAACTATCAATCCTTTTCAGCCAGAAAAGTCCTCTTCGCTAGTGACATCAGGGATTTACAAAATAACACGTAACCCTATGTATATCGGATTAGTTTGCTTGCTTATCGCTTGGACGATTTGGGTAGGGAGTTTGTTGGGTTTTGTTGTGATTTTTTTATTCCAGCAGTATATAACCCGCTTCCAAATAATGCCTGAGGAAAGAGCTTTAAGGCAATTATTTGGCGAGAATTATGATGATTATTGTTTACAAGTAAAGCGTTGGTTATAAAAGGGTTGAACTAGTTTGTATAAGCTTCTTTTATGGCTAACCAGTTAGTATCAGGGTTGAAAACTGATATTTCTTTAGCGATTTGACTGCTGTTAGCACCTAAATTTTGCTCATAAACAATGCCTTCATGGTTAACAATAAAAGACATAATGCCGGTTTCATTATATTTTGCAGGCCAAGCTAGTAAGGCAAAGCCCTTAGTCATCTTCTGGTCAGATAGATAGCTATCTGCACCATTTTTTGCATGCTTTCCTTGTGCTTTGATGATTTTATAAAAATATCCGTGGTAGTTATTGGTGGCTTGGTGATCGGCAAAAAGCGGGCCTAATGGACTAGGTGTTTCATCTGGGTTTGTTTCCCAAAAAAGGCCTTCTTTTTTTCCGGGGGAGCTAATAAACTTTTGTGCATATTCTAAAGTGCCATTATGGTTATGATCTTTAGTTATATACTCCATTTGAGCATCATAATAAGCTAAAACCGCCTGCATAACGTTTAATTCATTTCTACCTATGCGGCGTATACGTATACGATCAAGCCCTTCGTTAATATCAAAGTGCCAGCCTGCTGGGCTAGAGATAATAGGGATAGGAAAGGTCCAGTTATCTTTACCAACAGCAATGAGTTTTTTTGATTGACTGACTGTCACTAAGTGATGGTTTGCTTTCCAAGCTTTGATAAAGTTATTAATATCTTCGTGAGTTAAATTTTCTATGGGTAAAATATCGACATAATTATTACCGAATAGTTTCTTTAATAGCGTAATGTTTTGATCTTGAAGGCTTTGTGTGAAAATATTAGCAGCATCTTCGGGGCTAGCAAATACAGCGAGTCCTAACGTTTTATCTAGCGTAAATGTTGGAAGACTTTTTTCAAGCACTGAACACGATAAAAGCAAGGTGAAAAAAGTGAAAAGTAGCCCTTTAAATAAATAGTGAGTCATGGAGTTTTGTATTGTTTGAGTTATAAAGTTCATGTTTTATCCTTCATCTTCGCCCGCCACGTCCACCGCCACGGCTTCTGCTCATTGATCGATGACTATGATTACCTCGGTTAATATTTTGGCGTGATCGAGAAGCATTATTAGAGCCTCTAAATGCATTATTGCGTGTATTTGAATGGCGGTTTGTACTCTGGTTTCTAGAAAACCCAGTTGCATGATTGGGTGATTTATTAAGCGATGAACGCAGTGTATTGCCAGCGGAACCTTGAATCTGCTTACGTCCTTCGGAAGGGCTTATTGCGCGATTGTTGAGTGTAGAACGTGCTTTATCGCGCTGGCTTTCGCGTCCTCTAAAATTCTGTCGTTGTTCACTTGCCATGCGGTTATTTTTTGCGGGACGAGTTTTGTTTTTGTTAGCAAGTTTACTATCTCGATTGTTTTTATGTTTCCAGTCATGATTTCCTCTGCTGCCGTCGAGCTTATTGCGGTCAATATTAATATTGTTAAATTTATTAACGTTGATATTAATGCTGCCGTGCCCATGCCTCCAGTTGCAATTTGACCAAAGAGCATAAGTAATGCCAACGCCAACAGCAAATCTTACAGCAGGCATTACGGGGTTGTAGACATAATAAGGTGGGTAATAATACCAAGGTGTGTAATGCGGCCACCACCAGGTTCCATAAACAACGGTAGTATTGTAAACAGGGACGTAGACAGTTTCAGGTTTGGCTGGTTCTATAATGATAATGGTTTCTTTTGATTTTTCTTCAGTAATGACTTTTTGCTCATCGCTACTTTTAAGGTTGCCTTGTTCTTTTGCCTTTGTGCGTAGTTTTTGCACTGAGTCCATAACATCTTCAGAACTGGCTAAAAAGGTTTCGCCCAATTTTTTTGTCCAGTCAGGCTGCTCACCCATCATAGTGAGAACTTGGGGGAAGGCGACAAGAGACATAACGCTGGGGTCCCAAGATTTAGTTTGTACAGCTTTTACGGCATCATCACCTTCTTGTTTTGGATTATCTTGAGACCATTGTATAGCGGCAGTTAAATCGCTAGGGTAGGTTGATGCCATCAAAATTTGTGCAAGTAAAGAATCAGGGTAAAGCGCGATAGGTGCCATCATCTGGTCTAATTCAGCTTCCGTGACAGTTGCTTTTTTTATTTCTTGGGTATTTTTTGTTGGTACTGTTGCCTCTGCGTGTACGGCGCTGAGTAAAGATAAGAGTAAGCTAATTAATAAGCTGTTACTAAAAATTATTAATGATTTGGTCATTATTTGACATTCAAATTTTTAAATGAGTGTAATAGGTTCAAAGTATGAATTTAATTACTTTTTTGTGCAATGCGTTGGCCGATTAAGCTTGCAATTAAAATCGCCAAATAAAACTGTCCCACAATAGCTTCTAAAATAACAAAACTACGAGCAAGCATATTAATGGGGGTGATATCGCCATAGCCTAAGGTGGTTAAAGTTACCATGCTGAAGTACCACATTTGAAAAAATAAGCCTTGTTTAGAATTAGTAGCATGGGCGAAAGAGAATGAGCCGGAATTGCTTATTTCTATTACTTGATAGGCTGATGTCCAGCTCAAACCAATAATAAAATAAACCGCTATCGCTGCATAAATTAATTCTGCGGTAACAATGCTCTGTTTTAAAATAAATTTAAGGATATTCGTTGCAGTATAAGCCCAAAAAAAAGTGTTACAACAGAGTTCTAGAATAAACCAAAAATTTATCGGGTTAAGATAATGTAGTGTGCGGAAAATAAAGAGCAGGCTAGCAAGGCTTAAGCTAATAATCAGTGGATGTTTTGAATCTGAAATGGCAATGATGCTCGAAAAAACGATTAAAATAAAAAGTAAATTTAATAGGTGCTTAACAATAATAAAGCTATCCATAATGGGATAACTAGCAAAAAATAAAACTAAAGAGCTTAGCAAGAGCAGAAAACGGTTGTTTTCTTGTATGAACAATCGGTGTAATAAGCTTTCTTTTTGCATAGGAAGGACTAAATTAGCGGCTAGTAAATAAACTAAGCGTTCTATACTATCATGAGCTTATCTGTAGAATAAACTAATTCCGCTTTTGTATGAAATATTGGCTAAGAAAATAAATGATTGTGCCAACTAATCCTGCGATAGCAAAGCTAATATGTAGATTGCTGATAGAAATTAAGCCTAATAACGGGTTGTTTATTTGCAATGGGTAGAAAACCTCCAGGTCTGCGTGCATAAAGCTATCAAATAAGAGGTGACTATAGGTGCCGATAAAAGCACTAAAAATAGCTACTTTCCAAGAAATGAATTCTTGAGCAAATAATAGATTTTTTGCTGAGAGTGCTAGTGAATGGTTCCAATATTTTAACAAAGACTGACAAATAGGTTTGCCTAAGGAAAAGCTGATAATAGCAATAAAGGTGGCACCTATAAGGGTGTGGCTAATGCCATGTAGTTCAATATCAGCCCCTAGCATTGCGAATAGAAGCTGTAAATCGATTAAAACTTGAGAAAAGCTAAAAATGCTAATACTAAATTTATTGCGTAATGCTGCTTTAATCAGTGCAGCAGGCCCCATATGAAAAGGAGTGACGGGCATAGTGTAAAAAGTGGTTGTTTATGAATCTCTTAAGGTACCACTCTTATATGAAAGTATCTATGCTTTCCTTTTTAAGATGTTGTTTTCTCATGTAGTAAAATCGTTGCTGATTATTTCCCTGCTGCAGTTGCTTCTGGAACTTCAATCAGTGAACCGGTTTTTACATCATAAATATAACCATATATAGGTATATCTTTTGGCACAAGTGGGTGGTTTCTAATACGCGTGACATCATCTAAAACACTTTGATTTTGGTCTTCAATAGTCAACCAATCTACAAAGTTACCTTCATTAGAGCCATTTCCTTCGAAGCAGTCATGCCAACCAGTGTCATCAACAGAAGCGGTTTTTAAGCTGGTGGATAGTAGGTCTCGCATAATGGAGTCGGTAAAAGTTTCCATGCCGCAATTAGTGTGATGAATGACAAACCATTCTTTGGTTCCTAGTAATTTATATGAAATAACGAGTGAGCGAATTGCGTCATCACTCGCTCTACCGCCTGCATTGCGAATGACATGCGCATCGCCTTCGGATAAGCCAGCGTATTTTGCTGGGTCTAAGCGTGCATCCATACAAGTTAAAATAGCAAACCCACGCGCAGGAGGCATTGCTAAATCTGCTTGACCAAATTCTGCTGAATATTCGTTATTTGCAGCTAATACTTCGTTTAATAATGTGCTCATGTTGGGGTTTATATATCAAAAGATAGGGGTTGAAGGGCTAAAGGAATAGTAGTCCTGTCGCCCTTCGTGTTGATAGTTTTCTGTTATCTCCGGTGAAGATTTTAGTCCTAAGAATATTATTTTAGTAGCTATGTAATAGTTTATGATTGGTAAATATATAGTTTATAGTGGATATTTATGAATAAATTTAAAGAAATGCAGGTTTTTTGTAGAATTGTTGAGTTAGGCACTTTTTCTGCGGTTGCAAGGGAAAAAGGTGTTTCTGCAATGATGATTAGCAAACATATCAAGCAACTAGAAAGTGATTTGGGTGTCACGCTAATTAATCGACAAACACGAAAGTTACAAATTACAGAAATAGGCAATAATTATTATCGGCAGTGTAAGAAGATTTTAGAGGAGTTAGACTCGCTGGAGTGTTCTATTTCGCAGTTGAGTTCAAATGTAAAAGGTATTTTGCGTATTAATGCGCCGATTGATTTCGGTGGCTTGTACATGGTGCCTGTAATTGCAGAATACCAAAAGATACACCCTGAGGTTGAGGTGTTGATGATTCTGGATAATGCGGAAGTAGATTTAAGTGCGGGTGGCGTAGATATATCTATTGTTGTCACTGATATTTTAGATGAAGGTGTGGTTGCTAGAAAAATTGCCCAAACTTCGTTATGTACTTATGCGGCGCCTAAGTATATTAAGGTGCAGGGGGAGCCGTTAAAGGTTCATGATTTATTGCAGCATAAGTGCTTACATTATTTGGGAACACCACATGGTAGAGCGTGGATATTTGAAGAAGCTGGTAAGCGAGTTGAAATTAGCCCGAAATGGATATTTGCCTCAAATAATGGTCGTGCTTTGTGTGAGGCTGCGGCTCTTGGTATGGGGGTTGTGCGAGCGCCTGCATTATCCGTTAAGTCTTATGTTAAGTCGGGTGAATTGGTGGAAATATTAGCGAACTATCGAGTAAATGATATATCAATTTATGCCACTTATTTACAAAGAAATTATTACCCAGCGAAGATGAGTAGTTTTTTGGATTTTCTGGTCGCTTATTTTGCAGAATAAATAAATACATTTAGACCATGAATTGATTGAGGGCATTGAGGCTTTATGGGATAATAATAAAGTTTTATATATTGAAGTGCCTCTTGTTTTCGTGTTGTTGGAGAATGGGGGGGGTGACCTCAACTTGTCTGGACAACAGGCTTATTTATTATGCAATTTACTATAAAAGAAGGTTTGGATCTGCCGATTACGGGAGCGCCCAAACAGTCCATTAAAGAGGGTAACAGTGTTTCATCTGTTGCTATCTTAGGTGTGGACTACGTGGGCATGAAGCCTAAAATGCTAGTGGCAGAGGGTGATAAAGTAAAATTAGGGCAGGCTCTTTTTGAAGATAAAAAGAATCCTGGCGTTGTTTTTACCGCACCTGGCTCTGGTAAAATTACTAAGATTAATCGCGGTGAACGCCGAGTATTACAATCAGTAGTAATCGAATTAGAGAAAAAAGAAAAAGAAATCACTTTTGATTCTTATGCTGCTGACCAGTTAGAAAAATTAACCACTGAGCAAATTAAAGCTAATTTAATTGCTTCTGGTTTATGGACAACACTAAGAACTCGCCCTTACGGTAAAGTTCCTGCTGTTGACAGCACTGCTAATTCGATTTTTGTAACAGCTATTGATACGCGCCCTTTGGCTGCTGATCCGGTTGTTGTTATCAAAGAACGTAGCGATGACTTTGCCAATGGTTTAGCGATTGTTGCTAAATTAACAGCAGGTAAAACTTACCTCTGTAAAGCAACCGGTGCAGATGTTACTTCAACAGTAGCTGAAGTAGCTGAGTTTGATGGCGCGCATCCTGCAGGCTTGCCAAGTACACATATTCATTTTATTGATCCAGCGGGTTTAAATAAAACGGTATGGCACTTAGATTACCAAGCAGTGATTGCTATTGGTGCTCTATTTACCACAGGTAAATTAAATGTTGAACGTGTTGTTTCATTAGCAGGTCCAGCAGTAAAAGAGCCTTCTTTAGTGCGAACTCGTGTTGGTGCAAATACTAACGACCTTGTTGCTGGCGAATTGAGTGATGATGAAAATCGCGTTATTTCAGGTTCTGTGTTATTTGGTCATGAAGCCGCGGACTGGGCAGCTTATTTAGGTTGCTACAGTAATCAAATTTCAGCATTACGCGAAGGTCGTGATCGCGAGTTATTTGGTTGGATTGTTGCGGGTAAAGATAAATATTCTGCAATGAATGTTTATACTTCAAGTCGTGATCGTGCTGATAATCGTTTATTCCCATTAACAACGGATAAAAATGGCTCAAATAGAGCGATTGTTCCTGTTGGCGTTTATGAAACAGTGATGCCATTAGATATTTTACCGACACCGCTATTAAAAGCGATGGTGGTTGGTGATACTGATCAAGCGCAATTATTAGGTGCATTGGAGCTAGATGAAGAAGATATGTCTTTGTTTACATTCGTTGATCCAGGTAAGCATGATTTTGCCCCTGTATTACGTGCTAATTTAACTAAAATTGAGAAGGAAGGCTAATGTCGGCTAGAGATTTTTTAGATAGTATTGAGCCGAATTTTACAAAAGGTGGCAAGTTAGAAAAGTATTACGGTCTCTATGAGATGGTGGATACTTTTATCTATACGCCTTCTGATGTAACACGCGGTACAACTCATGTTCGTGATGGTAATGACCTGAAGCGTACGATGACTTTTGTCGTTATTGCGACACTTTTTTGTATTCTGATGGCGATGTATAACTCAGGTTATCAAGCTAATTTAGCCATAGAAGCAATGGGTTTAGATGAAACAACAGGTTGGCGCAGTATTCCAATGATGATGTTTGGTTACAACCCTATGAACCCTCTTTCTAATATGGTTCATGGTGCATTATTTTTCTTACCTATTTATATCGTGACTCTAGCAGTTGGTGGTGTATGGGAAGTTTTATTTGCAACGGTACGTGGCCATGAAGTAAACGAAGGGTTCTTAGTTTCTTCAATGTTATATACATTGATTCTTCCACCTGACATGCCTTTATGGCAAGTTGCTTTAGGTATTTCTTTCGGTATTGTTATCGGTAAAGAAGTCTTTGGTGGAACAGGTAAAAACTTCTTAAACCCTGCATTAACAGGTCGTGCATTTTTATTCTTTGCATACCCTGCAGCTATTTCTGGTGACTCAGTTTGGGTTGGTGTTGATGGTTTTACTGCAGCAACGCCTTTAGGTTTAGCAGCAACAGGTGGACTTGATGCAGTACATGCAGCAGGTTACAGCTGGTTTCAAACATTTATGGGCTTTATTCCTGGTTCAATTGGTGAAACATCAACTTTAGCTATTATCATTGGTGCAGCATTCTTACTTTATACACGCATTGCTTCTTATAGAATTATGGGTGGTGTATTAGGTGGTATGGTTGCAACTTCAATTATGTTTAATATGATTGGTAGTGATACTAACCCAATGTTTGCATTTCCTTTCTACTGGCATTTAACAGTGGGTGGTTTTGCATTTGGTATGGTTTATATGGCAACTGATCCTGTTGGTGCTTGTATGACTAATACTGGTCGCTGGATTTTTGGTGCGGTTATCGGGATTATGGTCGTATTAGTACGTGTAGTGAATCCTGCTTTCCCAGAAGGTATGATGCTATCTATCTTGTTTGCTAATATGTTTGCCCCTGTTATTGATTATTTTGTCGTTCAGGCAAATATTAAGAGAAGGATGAAACGTCATGCCTAATGAGAAAAAGACCTGCAAATATGCAGAAAAACTGAACGAAAAATTGGCAGGCTGTGAGCATTACCAAAAATTCGCAAAGTACCGAGATCATATATTATCGCTAGGTAATGATAGTTTAGAAAAAACTATCGCGATTGCTTTATCGTTATGTTTTGTATGTGCTATTTTGGTTTCAATTGCTGCTGTGGCTTTACGTCCGTTGCAAATTGAAAACAAAGCCATGGATATGAAGAAGAATATTCTTGATGTTGCTGGTTTGTTACAAGATGGTACGGATGTACATGAAGCTTTTGCGGAAAGAATTGAAGCTAAATTAGTGGATGTTGCAACAGGTGATTATGTAGACGGTGATGTTGATGCTTACGACCAACGTAAAGCAGCTAAAGATCCTGAGCAAAATGTTGTATTAACTAAAGATCAAGATTTAGCTAGTATTCGAACTCGTGCAAAAATTGCAAAAGTTTATTTAGTTAAAGAAGGTAATACAGTTAAGTCAATTATCCTACCAGTTCATGGTTATGGATTATGGTCAACTATGTATGGTTTCCTTGCATTAGATGCTGATGGCCAAACAGTACAAAGTATTAACTTCTATGACCAAGGTGAAACACCAGGTTTAGGTGCTGAGGTTGTTAACCCTAACTGGCGTGCATTATGGAAAGGTAAAAAAGTCTATGATGAGTCAGGTAGTGTTTCTTTAGGTTTAATTAAAGGACTGGTTGATAATTCTAAAGCAGGATCTGAATTTCAGGTTGATGGTTTAGCGGGTGCAACACTAACCAGTGTTGGTGTAACTAATCTTGTTAAATACTGGATGAGCCAAGAAGGTTTTGCTGCTTATTTAGCTAAAGTAAGAACTAAGGGTTAGGTGATTTATGAGTGATACAAAAGAAGTATTGACCGAACCACTGGTCACTAATAACCCGATTACTTTACAAGTATTGGGTATCTGTTCAGCATTAGCGGTAACTTCGCAAATGTCGACATCATTAATTATGGCAATTGCTTTAACATCGGTAACAGCATGTTCAAGTGCCGCGATTAGTTCGATTCGTAACCATATACCAAGCAGCATTCGTATTATTGTACAAATGACGATTATTGCTTCACTGGTTATCGTTGTTGATCAAGTGCTAAAAGCATTTGCTTATGATATTAGTAAGCAACTATCAGTATTTGTTGGTTTGATTATTACCAACTGTATTGTAATGGGACGTGCTGAAGCTTATGCAATGAAAAACCCACCAATGGCCAGCTTTATTGATGGTATTGGTAACGGTTTAGGCTATAGCTTGATTTTAGTTATCGTTGCATTTTTTAGAGAACTTTTAGGATCAGGTAAATTATTGGGCATTGAAATTTTTCCATTAATTAAAGATGGCGGTTGGTACGAGCCTAACGGCATGATGTTATTACCACCGAGTGCTTTCTTTTTAATCGGTTTAATTATTTGGGTTTTCCGTCAATGGAAACCAGAGCAAAATGAAGCAGCTGATTTCAAAATTATGGATATTTCTCACGGTGAAGGAGGACATCACTAATGAATGAATATTTAAGTTTATTTATTAAAGCGGTTTTCGTAGAGAATTTAGCTTTAGCATTCTTTTTAGGAATGTGTACCTTCCTAGCGGTATCGAAAAAGATTTCGACAGCAATAGGGTTAGGTATTGCGGTAATGGTGGTACAAATCATTACAGTTCCCGTTAATAACGTGATTTACCATACCTTATTAAAAGAAGATGCTTTATCTTGGATGGGCATTACAGGTGTTGATCTTAGCTTTTTAGCATTATTAAGTTGTATCGGTATGATTGCAGCTTTAGTACAAATCTTGGAAATGGTTTTAGATAAATTTTTCCCCGCTTTGTTTCATGCTTTAGGCGTATTTTTACCATTAATCACTGTAAACTGTGCGATTTTAGGTGGTAGTTTGTTCATGATTGAACGTGACTACGATTTTACGCAATCCGTTGTTTATGGTGTTGGTAGTGGTTTTGGTTGGGCGTTAGCTATCACAGTGATGGCAGGTGTTCGTGAAAAACTAAAATACAGTGATATTCCAAAAGGTTTAGAAGGCCTGGGTATTACATTTATTAGCGCAGGTCTGATGTCTCTTGGCTTCATGGCTTTCTCTGGAATCCAACTTTAGGAAGGTATCGTAATGCTAGAAATTGCATTAGGGATTATTATTTTCACGGGTATCGTGATTGCACTGGTATTTATTATTATTGGTGCAAAAAATAAACTGGTTGCCTCTGGAGATGTTGAAATTCTTATCAATGGTGAGAAAAAGATTCATGTTCCAGTCGGTGGTAAATTATTAACAGCATTAGCAGACAGCGATTTGTTTGTACCGTCAGCTTGTGGGGGTGGTGGTACGTGTGCACAATGTAAAGTAAAGATTCATTCAGGCGGTGGTGAAATTTTACCAACTGAATTAGGTCATATTACCAAGCGTGAAGCAGCTGAAGGCGAGCGTCTAGCTTGTCAGGTTGCTATTAAACACGACATGAACATTGAAGTCGAAGACAGTGTTTTCGGTGTTAAAAAATGGGAATGTACGGTTAAGTCTAATAACAACGTAGCGACTTTTATTAAAGAGCTTGTTTTAGAGTTACCCAATGGTGAGCGTATTGATTATGAAGCAGGTGGTTATATTCAAATTGAATGTCCTCCACATGTTGCTAATTACAAGGACTTTGATATTGAAGAAGAGTTCCGTGGTGATTGGGATAAATACAACTTATGGCAATATGTATCTGATGTAAAAGAAGATGCTTTACGTGCTTATTCAATGGCTTCTTTTCCTGAAGAAAAAGAAATCATGTTAAACGTGCGTATTGCAACACCACCACCAGGTGCTGATGCTTCAATTCCACCAGGTATTATGTCATCGTACATTTTTGATTTGAAACCAGGTGATAAATGTATTGTTTCAGGTCCTTATGGTGAGTTCTACGCTAAAAAGACTGATGCAGAAATGGTCTTTATTGGTGGTGGAGCGGGTATGGCGCCAATGCGTTCACATATCTTTAATCAATTACGTACTGTGAAAACAAACCGTAAAATGTCTTTTTGGTATGGAGCGCGTTCTAAGCGTGAAATGTTCTATGAAGATGATTTCAATATGTTGGCTGCAGAGAACGATAATTTCACTTGGAATATTGGTTTATCTGATCCATTACCAGAAGATAACTGGGAAGGTTACACTGGGTTTATTCATAACATCTTGTTGGAAGAGTTTATTAAAAGTCATCCAGCACCAGAAGATTGCGAGTTCTACTTGTGTGGGCCTCCAATGATGAATGACGCAGTAATCAATATGTTGATAGAAAATGGTGTAGAGCCAGAAAATATCATGCTAGATGACTTCGGCGGATAATTTGTAAGCTAATTACAAATGATAAAAGGGTGGCTAGGTTTTCTTAGCCACCCTTTTTTAATTGCTGTTAAACAAAAGAGTTATTTATTGCTAAGTTTATTAAGTGTAACTTCTCATTATCAACGGGTACTGGAACGCAGGTCTTTAGCCTGCCGCTGAATTAATGCAGGCTAAAGACCTACGTTCCATTTATTCAGGAGTTCGACCCTGTGGATAATGAGAAGTTATTATTAAGTAGAGTAAATTTAGCAATAATAACGTTGAATTATATTTTTCAAAGAATTTTATGACTAAAAAAGAAATTAAATTAAGCGTGTTATTTTGCTTAATTTTTTTAATATCAGCTTGTGATAATGTAGGACTTAAAGCGCCAAGTTTTGCTTATGTGGGTGCTATTATGGGTACTAGCTTTAGTATAAAAGCGAACCCACTGCCTGAAACTGTGACAGTTAAACAATTACAAAAACTGATAAAAGTAAGGTTAGATACAATTAATGGAAAGATGTCGACCTATTTAAAAGAGTCTGAATTATCTTTAATTAATAATAAGAAAACCTTACAAAAGCAAGCGATCTCTGCTGAGTTATTTAAAGTACTCGCCACTGCTAAAGAAATCAGCCAAAAATCAAAAGGTGCTTTTGATATAACGGTCGCTCCTTTAGTTAATTTATGGGGATTTGGCTCGGATGGTATGCGCTTTGAAGCACCAGAAGCCAGTAAAATACAAGATTTACTCGCTAAAACAGGTGATCAATATTATGTTTTGCAGAAAAATGATTTAAGCCTACAAAAGACACAACAAGATTTATCCTTAGATTTATCCGCTTTAGCTAAAGGCTATGCGGTTGATGAAGTGGCATTAATTTTAGAGCAGCAAGGAATCAATAATTACCTGGTTGAAATTGGTGGGGAATTACGCTTAAAAGGGCATAATAAGCAAGGCAAAAAATGGCATATTGCACTGGAAAAACCAACGATAAATAAACGTGAATTGCATAAAGTATTAGCCATTACCAATACAGCAATGGCAACTTCAGGTGATTACCGTAATTTTTTTGAACAAGATGGCAAGCGTTTCTCTCATACGATAGATCCTAGAACAGGCTCGCCTATAACACATAAGCTAGCCTCGGTTACAGTGCTGCACGCATCAAGCATGGTTGCAGATGCTTGGGCAACCGCATTTATGGTATTAGGCAGTGAAGAAGCTTATAAAATAGCAGAGCAAGAGCGGTTAGCGGCTTTTTTTATTATTAAAAAACAACAGGGGTTTGAAGAGTTAGCAACCCCATTATTTACAGAATATACAAGAGGTGAAAAATGATTTATTTTTTAGTAACATTCGCATTTATGTTGATCGTAATTGTCGTGATGGCAGTGGGTGTCATCTTCGGCCGTAATGCAATTAAAGGTTCTTGCGGAGGCGCAGGAACAGATTGTGTTTGTACTGACAAGTGCGATAAACGAAAAAAATTAGATGCAGAAGCAGAGCTTACTTCATAAACTGCCATTTAAAAAATTGTAAACTTATAGGTTCTACGTATTTGATCCTAAGCTTTAAATTGACTAAAGAGCTTCTCGATTGTATCCTTAAAACAGGCTAGGTTACCGTTAAGTGTGGATTTAGCTAGCTCTTAAGCCTTCTCCTGCTGGACTAATTCGTCAGGAACGAATTAGCTTTACCCGTCAGGGTGACAGGCATGATTGGGTTTGGGTGAGGAGAAAAACATGTCATTCAACGCCTTGTATCTTTTGATTTATAAGAGAATATGAAAGAAGAGCGTTATTTTATTTTTCCCCACCCAACCCTCCCCCAGCAGGGAGGGCTTTTATAAGAGCAACTTTTATTTTTCAATACTTAACGGTGACATAGCTTTAAAATATGACTAAATTAGATAGAGTAAAAGAAGAGATAGGGGCAATCAAATCATATTTAGGCTTTGTTATTGCTTTTATCATTACGATTGGTGCAGGGCTTATTAAAATTTATCTTGATAATTCATCTGATTTTTTACTTTTATTAGGTGTGTTGAGTATAGTTATTTTAGCGGTTATTTTTGCATTCTTAGCGAAAATAATGCATCAAAAAATATGTGAACTAGAGGATATATAATGACATTAGCATCAATAGGTATTGCAGTCGCTTTCATTGCAGTGATAGCAGCTATTGCATACGGAGCTTACCAGCTAAGTTTGTAAATCCTAATAGTTGCCCCGTAGACCTGCATAGCGCATTTGTTTCTTGGCATTCTTTGGAAAAGCCCTGTGTTGACAGTTATTTGATGCTGGGGAATGCGTTTGTTTAAAACGGTTTAACCACCGCCAGAATAATAATTAATACTAAAAATAAAACAGGCACTTCATTAAACCAGCGGTAAAAAATATGTGTCCGTTGATTGTTATCAAATTTAAAATCATTTAAAAAGCGATAGCAATAATAATGGTAGACCACCAGTCCAGCCAATAAAGCCAGCTTTGCATGTATCCAACCCATGCTAGCGTACATGCCCCAAGCATAATCTACCAACATCCAAAAACCAAAAATAAACGTGATAATCATGCCGGGTGTCATAATGCCGTAAAATAATTTACGTTCCATTACTTTAAAGCGCTCGTTACTAGTTTCATCATCGCTTTGGGCATGGTAAACGTAGAGTCGTGGCAGGTAAAAAAGACCTGCGAACCAAGTGACCATAAAAATGAGATGTAGGGCTTTTAACCAAAGCATAATTAATCCTTTTGCTTATTAAGTAGTGATTGAATGCGCATTTGCATGTCAGATAAAGTAAAGATACCTGTTGTTTGATAAACGATTTCACCCGTTGTATCGATTAGAAATGTCGTTGGAATGAGCTCTACTTGACCAAATGCTTTTGCAATACCACCGCGCAAATCCAAAACAATATCATAAGGAATTTTGTAATTTTTACTAGCAGCAACCACGTAATTGGGGCGGTCGTAATACATAGAGACAGCAAATAATTCTAAACCTTGTTTATGGTAGTCTTGGTAGAGTGATTTTAAATCCTCGATTTCTGCCAAGCAACTTTTGCAGTTACTTGCCCAAAAAGTGATTAAAACAACTTTCCCCTGTAATTCCTGCAATGACACTTGGGTGTTACGAATTGTTTTAAGGTTTATGTTTGGTGCTGAGCTAGCATAGGCCTGTGATGAAAGTAGGGTGGCTAATAATAGCGTAAAAAATAGTTTAATTTTCATCGTTATTGGATTTGTTTTTTTGTATCGCGTGATGATTGTCACACAAAGACTGATATAAAGGTTTGGGGTTAATCAAGCGGGATGTTCCTGCAGCTAAAAATGCAGCCGCTATTATAGGAATAGAAATTTCATGGCTATGGGTCATTTCTAATACAACGACAAAGGCGGTAAAAGGGGATTGCAACATACCAGAAAAATAAGCAGTCACTGTTAATAAAATCATTACCGAGGTCGGTGCAATAGGAAACCAATCTGCTAAATTTGCTCCTAAACCAGCACCTGTGGCAATGGCGGGAACAAAAAGGCCACTAGGAATACCGCTAAAAAAAGTAGCACACGTTGCTAGCATTTTGTATAGCGGAAATAGGGGGTCGATTGCGGCATCACTCTGGATAATATTACGTGTTAATTGATAGCCTGTACCAAAACTCTCGCCATTCGATAAATAGCCTAAAGCAGCTATAAATAAGCCACAGATAAATGCGATAAGAACAACGGGTTGATTGAGTTTGTGCAAATAGCGTTGCCCACGAACAAGTATTTTACTAAAGGCACCACCTAAAAATCCGCCAATAATGCCGCAGAAAGGAATGGCTAGCCAAGATGTGCCCCAAGGAAGAACTAATAACTCATCCGTAAAGAAAAAGGTATGGTTTAAAATTGAGTAGGCAGTCACACCGGATAAAATGATGGCGGTTAAAACTAAGCTGCTGATACGTTCTTCTAAGGTACGCCCCATTTCTTCGATAGCAAACATAATACCGGCTAAAGGCGCACTAAACATGGCGGCAAAGCCTGCTGCACTACCAGCAAGAAGTAAGCCTTTAGCTGTGTAATGAGTCGGTGATTTTATTAAATTACCCAAGGATGCCATTAGTGATGCACCAACATGTGTTGCGGGACCACCAAAGCCAACAGAAGCGCCAGAAAGTAAACCCATAATAGGGAGAAATGTCTTGCCGACGGCGATACGTAAAGAGGTAAATTGTTTGCGTTCTTTTGAATTAGTGAGTTCTAAAGCGATTTTGACTTGAGGAATTCCGCTACCTTGGCTGCCTGGGAAAAATCGAGTGCCTAGCCAAGCCGTAAGAGCTAGGCCAAAGGGAGCAATAATAAAATTAAACCAAGGGTAGGCTAAAGAGATAGCGCGATAGCTTTGCCCGGCCCATTCGCTTAATAGCGTCATACTCGAGATGAGTAAACCAATTAAAACGGCACCGAGCCAAAAAACAAAACGCTGCTTCCAAGAGGTAAAAGAAAAAAAGGATTTTCTATAGTCGTTCATAAAAGAGAGGCAAAAAGCTTATTGTTGCGTAGGTAATAAAAAAAGCTTAAAAAAATGATATTTAAATTTCCTTAATTGATGAAATTATAGCAAAATTGTCATACTTTTAGACTAATTATACTTTGAATAAAATCAGGCAGAGTATAGCTTTAATGTGAGACCACTCTATTATGAAAAAAATATTAATTTCCGACAAATTGGCGGATGCAGGTATCAACTACCTAAATGAGCAAGATGGCATACAAATTCATATTGATACAGGTATGTCACCAGAGCAACTGTGTGATGTGATTGGCGATTATGATGCTTTATTAATTCGTAGTGATACCAAAGCAACGGCTGATGTTATTCGTGCAGGGAAAAAGCTTAAAGTCATTGGTCGAGCTGGAATTGGTGTAGATAATATTGATATACCTGCTGCAAGTGAGCAAGGTGTTATTGTTATGAATACACCGGATGCCAATGCAACAACAACAGCCGAACTCGCCATTGCCCATATTTTTTCTTTAAGCCGTAATTTACCGGTAGCCAATCAATCATTACGCGCTGGTAAATGGGAGCGCTCAAAATTAGTAGGGGCAGAGGTGACGCATAAAACCATTGCCATTTTGGGTTTTGGTACCATTGGGCGGATTGTGGCTCGTAAAGCAAGCGGTCTCAATATGCGTGTGATTGCTTATGATCCTTTTGTTGCTCCAGATATTTTTGCTGAGTGTGGTGCAGAATCAGTGAGTTTGGAGGAGCTGGTTACGCAAGCGGATTATTTAAGTTTGCATTGTCCTATGATGGATAAAACACGCGGCATTATTGGCGCAGAGCAATTGAAAAATATGAAAAAATCAGCCATGCTGATTAACTGCGCGCGTGGCGGGCTAGTTGATGAAGCGGCGCTTTATGATGCTTTAAAAGCAGGTGAAATCGCAGGAGCTGCGTTAGATGTATTTGAGCATGAGCCACCTAAGGACTCACCTTTATTTGAACTAGATAACATTGTTTTTACCCCGCACTTAGGTGCGTCCACGCGTGAAGCACAAGTCGCCGTGAGTGTGGAAATTGCGCGTCAAGCAGTGACCTATTTAAAAACAGGTGAAGCAATTAACGCATTAAATGTCCCACGTTTGTCTGCTGATGAATTAAAAAAATCAGAACCTTATATGGGGTTAGCAACCAGCCTAGCAAAGGTTCTATCTGGACTGGCAGAACAACCAATAGAAGAAGTGAAGGTTTCATTATTAGGTAAGGCAGCAGAAGCCAGCGCTCGCCCTGTTTCTGTTGCAGCGTTAGTAGGTTTGTTATCAGGTAAAGTTTCTAGCCCTGTTAACAGTGTTAATGCAGAAGGTATTGCAAAACGTCAAGGAATTGCATTAACCGAATCACAGAGTGAAAAAAGTGAGGGTTATGTTGCATTAGTAGAGGTTACAGCTGTTTGTGGTGAAGATTCTTTAAGTGTTACAGGGACTTTATTGGGTGATAAACATCCACGACTTGTGAAAGTGAATCAATTTGAAATTGAAGTGATTCCTGAGGGCATTTTATTGGTTACTCAGCACAATGATAAGCCGGGCGTTATTGCGGCTATCACTCAATTATTAGGCAGTGCGCAAGTTAATATTTCACGGATGCAAGTCGGTGTTTCGGATGATGATAAACAAGCAATGGCAGTGATTAGCATTTCTGAGAAAATAGATGATGATTTATTACAACAAGTGGCTGAAATTAGCGCAGTCACATCAGCGCGCCAAATTGAAATGTAATGGATTTGTTTTTAGCCACTGCCATTGAGGAAGCTAAAAAAGGGCTAGCTGCAGGTGGCATACCCATTGGTTCAGTACTGGTGATTGGTGGTGAAATTGTCAGCCGAGGGCATAATCAACGCATTCAAAAAGGCAGTGCTATTTTGCATGCCGAAATGGATTGTTTGAATAATGCCGGTAGGTTAACGGCTGCTGATTATCAGCGTGCAACTTTGTACACTACCTTATCGCCCTGCGATATGTGTAGTGGCGCTGCTTTGCTTTATGGCATTCCCAAAATTGTTGTGGGTGAACACGATACTTTTTTAGGCCCTGAGAGCTACCTTAAATCTCGGGGCGTACAGCTTGAAATATTGCATGATACTGAATGCCAGCAGCTAATGCAGTCATTCATAAAAAATAACCCCGCCCTATGGAATGAAGATATAGGCAAGGAAATAGTTTAATGAAATTTGATATTGTTTGTTTTGATTTTGATAGTACATTAAGTGCTATAGAAGGTATTGATGCACTCGCTGAAAAAGCAGGTTGCGGTACGGAAATGGCAGCCTTAACCAATGCTGCAATGAATGGCGAAGTGGCATTAGAGGCCGTTTATGCAGAGCGGCTTAATTTAATTAGACCTAATAAAGCAGCAATTGATTGGCTAGCTGATGTTTATATCAAAAATAAATTAGCGGGTGTCGATGAAGTATTCAAACAATTACATGCAGCTGGCGTTGATGTGCATATTATTAG
>JAQRMR010000042.1 GCA_028599115.1 Methyloprofundus sp. | reverse complement strand
AGCACCCTTAGTCTTTTTTCTTTTAATTTTCGTGCTTTTTTCGTGGACAGCTTTTGTAACTGAGCAATCTGAGCGTAACTTCTCATTATCCACAGGATCGAACTCCTGAATAAATGGAACGCAGGTCTTTAGCCTGCATTGATTCAGCGGCAGGCTAAAGACCTGCGTTCCAGTACCCGTTGATAATGAGAAGTTACATCTGAGCTGACTACCTTTATGAGCTCCAATGCCTTCCATCACGCTTTAACAAATCACAGGCATCATCAGGTCCCCATGATCCTGCCGCGTAAGGTTTTGGCGCATCACCTTTAACAGCCCATGCATTTTGCATAGAATCTACCCAGGTCCATGCTTGCTCAATTTCTTCTCGGCTAATAAATAGCGTGGAATTTCCGCGCATGGCTTCTAATAATAAGCGTTCATAAGCATCAACAATATGGCTGTCTTTAAAGGTTTTTGAAAAGCTTAGATCTAGTTTGGTTTTTTGTATTTTAATTTGTTCATCAATCCCGGGTACTTTATTCATCACATCAACCTCGACACCTTCATTCGGCTGTAAGCGAATGGTTAAGCGATTAGCCGGGAGGTCTGCATAGCTTTCAGTGAAAATATTATGCGGTAGTTGTTTAAATTGCACGATAATTTCAGAGTGCTTTGCTGGCATGCGTTTACCAGTACGCAAGTAAAATGGTGTACCCGACCAGCGCCAGTTATCAATATCAGCTCGTAAAGCCACAAAGGTTTCTGTCTCACTTTGTGTTTTGGCACCGACTTCTTCTTTATAGCCTGGTACGGGCTGGTTTTTAATTGCACCCGCAGCATATTGGCCGCGTACTGTTTTTTCAGTCACATTTTCTGGTGTGATCATGCGCAAGTCTTTTAAGACTTTGATTTTTTCGTAATGAATATCTTCTGCTTTTAGGCTAACGGGTGGTTCCATGGCGATAAACGTTAAAATTTGCAGTAAGTGGTTTTGCAACATATCACGAGTTTGTCCTGAGTCATCAAAATACCCCCAGCGCCCTTCTATGCCGACTTCTTCAGCAACGGTAATTTGTACGTGATCAATAGTGCTATGATCCCAATTATTAGTAAAAATTGAGTTAGCAAAACGTAATGCGAGTAAATTTAGCACCGTTTCTTTGCCTAAATAATGATCAATGCGGCACACTTGTTCACCAGTAAAAACGTCAGCAACGGCATCATTAATTTCTTGTGAGGAGGCTAAATCATGTCCAATTGGCTTTTCCATGACCATGCGTGATTCATCGGTTAATGTGCCGGATTTTTTTAAGCCCTGACAAATCACTTTAAATAATGAGGGTGGAACTGAGAAGTAATTAATCAAAATACGATTTTCTTTATCGATATATTGATTAAGCTGCTGATAGTCTTCTGTTTTGGTCAGGTCTAATGAGAGGTAGTTTAAACGCGCAGAAAACTTCAACCAACTTGCTTTATCAACAGGTTCAGATAAAAACTTTTTTAAGCTGCTTTGCGCTGTTTTTATGAGTAATTCTGCATTCCCTGGTAGCCTATCAATACCCAGTATTTTAGTATCTGGTTCTAATAAACCAGCCTTATCTAGCTGGTAGAGGCAAACTAACAATTTACGCGTGGATAAATCACCTAGTACGCCAAAAATAACGAGGTCACAGGGCTTAAATTCTTTTTTATTCATTCTATGGATTAAAAGGTTTATGACAATAATAAAATTATTATAGCACCCATAAAAAAAGGGCCTATCAATAGACCCTTTTACTCACTTAACTTAACTTTTATTCTGAAATAATCAACTCACCTTCATCGTCAGCTGATAACGTCACTCCTGCTTGGTCAGTAACAACAATCAATGCCTTAGTTGCAGCATCTTGCTTATACAAATCATAAGAGCCATACGCCATAAAAGGAAAAACAACTTTCAAAGCATTACTATCATCCACATCAATAAATGCGATAGCTGAACTTTTTGAGTTTTCATACGCCTCCTGTGTATCTGGATCAGTAATATCCAACTCTGTTAATTCATCTGCGACATCAAAACCTGCTGCATACAAAAAGAACACATCACCGTCAGTCATACCTGCGTTACCAACAGCGGCTTCCATAAAAATAATATTACCCGAAACATCATTACTAATGAGTTTTATTGTTGGTTTAAGTGAATATACCGGTGGGTTTGCATTAGGGTTTTTAACTACAATTGACTTCCTTACATCAAAATCAATAGTTAGCTCTGTGCCGACACCTTCTGCTATGGAAAAACCAGAAACGAGTTTTACGCCATTATTTTGGATACCGGCATTAATATCTAAATTATGCACTGTATCATCCAGCAACATAATAGTGTTGTCTTCGGGCGTTGTACTTAAATACAGACGTATTTGAGCATATTGCCCTGGCTCAAACTCTGTTGTATCAAACTTAAATACCTCTCCGTTAGAAAACTCTAATAAATTGACTGTTTCTGCTGGTTCTTCAGCGCTCTCTTCATAATAGACCTCCCAAGCTGAATCATCCTTGGAAATTTCAATTTTAGTAATGGTAATGTTGACCTCTTTTGCATCATCAATAGGCGCATCTGTCAGGCCTATTGTTAATGTTGATTTAAGCTGCGGAGAAAACCCAGCATCATCGCAACCCGTTAAAAAAATAGCGAAACATAATGTAATTATATAGATAGAAAATTTTTCATATAACACCTCAATATTCAAGCCAGAAAACTATAGTCTAGCAAAGCCCCAAGAGAAATCTGTGCGGATAAACCCATCGCCACATAAATCTACTGCTGCAAACATCATTTTTGCCATTTCCACAGAGGCACCATCATTTAAAAGTGATAACTCAAATTCTAAATCTGCGCGCAGTTTTTCTTCTTTATTGCCTGGCTCACCATAGGCATATTTCAAATCATGCTGCAAAGCGATTTCCGTTAAATTAGGTATATTGAAAACGGCAGAAAATAGGCCATCAGGTATCATTGAAGCACCACCAAACTCCCATACTGAAAAGGCGTTAGCATTTGCTTGTATTCGCTCCACTAAATAGTCCAAACCATAATGCTCGCATAACTTAATCGCAGTTTGATTATCAATATTATCTCCAATATTAGGTAACTCCATCATTCTTCCCCTTGGTTATTAAAGTACTGAGCTAATAGCTCGGTTGTTACGGTATCTTCTGGGTAATGCTGTAAACATTGCTTAAGAAAGCGTTTTGCTTCTACTTTTTTATCAACCATTAATAAACCGACAGCTTGCTCTAAAAATGGTGCTGTTTGTTGTTTTTTTAGCTTTAACTCGTCCGTATCACCATCAAAGACTTCATAAATTAATAGCGGCTGTTTTTTACCTCGAATCTCAACTAAACCAACCACACGAATCGCAAATTGTTGCTTATCTTGCAAAGCGTTATACACGCTATCTGATATTAATATTGATACCTGATATTTTTTGGTTAGCGACTCCAATCTTGACGTAACATTAACCGTATCACCAATCACGGTTGTATCTAAGCGCACATCAGTACCCACCGTTCCTAAAACAACATCACCACTATGGATACCGACTCCCATATAAATGGGGCCACCAAAATCCTCTGAATAGTCTAAGTTAAACCTGTCTAGTTCTTTATGCATCTTAATGGCAGCATTAATCGCTTGGTCTGCCGTTTCAGGAAATAACGCCATAATGGCATCACCTATAAATTTATCAACAAAGCCATGATTGGATTCAATCACTGGCTCCATATAACTCATATAACTATTTAAGAATTTAAAATTCTCTTCTGAACTCATGCCTTCAGATAAAGCAGTAAAACCACGAATATCAGTAAACATGATAACCATATTTTTTAATACGGCATCACCATAATTGACTTCTGTAATATCTAGCTTTTCTAATAACATTAAAAACTGATTAGGCACAAAACGTGAAATTGAATTCATAATTCTTTTTTGTGATTCCATGGTGATTTTTTGCTGATGAATAACCGCCTCTTGCGCAGCATTTTTTTCTTTTTGCACAATAGAAAAACGATCCGCCATAGCAACCGATAACATAACACCCAGCCAAAGCACTCCAAAGTGCATTCCATATAGTGTATAGAGGTTAATCGGTATTATATTATGCACCACCAAACCAACTGAAACCGTTCCAACTAGCACCGCACTCCAAGCCAATAAAAAGAAACGCGCAGGCCGGTACTTTCTTTTAAAACACAAAAGAGCCGCCGCTAAAACCATTGGCGGAACTAATAATGCCAATAAACTCATACCTAAAATAAGCCACTCATAAGCGACAAAAGGAATAGCTATTAAGAATAGGTAAAAGCAATAAACTAAGCGACGAAAAAATCGATGCCACCAAGGGCTATAAACTTTTAAACGCAAAAATTCACAAGTAAATACGAGCCCAACTAACATGGCTAATAATTGGAAAATTACCAAGCTAACTTTATTCCACCACACAGCATCTTGCCAAAATAGCTGCACATTAATGCCATCTAAATTCATTAAACTTAGCGTAATCAAAGCAAGAAAAACCGCTAAATTCAAATACTCTTTATCCCTAAGGATAATAAAAAATAACAGATTATTAAGTATGATAATCCACAATGCACCATAAAAAATTCCGATCCAAAGTGATTCCAGCGCATTTCTATTATTAAACTGTGTTTCTGTCGATAAAATGAGTGGCACGCGTAAGTTATCCCGCCCATTAACTTTAACCAACAGCTGATATGGCACACCTTGTTCAACTGAAAGTGGAAAAATAAAATTCCGATGCGCTCTTTACTCGCTGTGAATAAGGCAGTTGATCTCCCGTTAAGTAGCGGTGAACTAATTTTTGTTCTTGGAACAAATAAACCTCAAGTTTATCTAACTTAGGATTAGCTACTTCTAAAATTGCGCTTTCAGCCTTATCTTGCCAAAGTAAACTCGCTGCTATCCAATAGTTATCGCTAGAAAAACCGAAATTAATCGGCTCTCCTGATACCCCTTTCGTAAATAAGCGTTTACTCTTATACAACTGGAATACGTCCTCAATTTTCTTTTGTCTACTGACATCAACTAAAACTGAAATATCTGTTAATCGATAGGGCGATACATGAGCATCATTATTCACGCTATTTGCCGGTAACGATAAAGCCATCAACGCTAATAATGTCACAAAGGAATAAAACCGCATCACAAGCTTAGCTAGCACAAATATTAAATTTGGGGAAAATATCATGGCAAACAGAATAACGATGCTCCACTAATGCATCATGAAATAGCTTCCATTGGCTTGCTAAAAAAGCATTATCATCCGGATACTGATAAGCCACGTTATACTCAACTTGAATCACTTCAGGCAACACACCTGATAAAAACGCTTTCCCTCTATTTAATAGAGTATTCAGAGGCGCACCTAAATTAGAAACACGCTCACCTTTTAATATAGCCGATTTCCACTGCTTTTCTTCAGGGTCATAGTGCAATTTATCTTCATTCATAGCAAATGAAAAATAGTTTCCATTAATTTTCTTTTCCCACTCACTATGCCGCTCAGATGCTTTTATACTGGTATGTTCTAAAAATGCAGCTCTGATTTTGTCGGTATATTCACCTGGTAAATTTTTCGGATTATTTAAATCAACCCTGCTATCCGCTTGCTTAAAAGCACACATCGCTGTGTACATATGCTGTGCTGCATCAAGAAAAATTTCCGTATTATTGCGCGTTACATACCCTTCATCATCAAAATCTAAATTACGTGAATAACTGCGCCATTCCTCAGGCCGTTGATACTGCCATGTTAAAAAAGGCAAATCAGGGTAAGTCAGCGCGGGGCCATGCCCTAAAGGCATAAAGTCACCCGTGACTTTACTTTTGAGCTTATTCCACCATCCCGCACCGATGTTTTTCACACGCTCATCATCAAGCCCATGACCACTACTTCTGATATCACTCAGCTCATTAAATTGATGTGAAACACCAGCAAAATCTTGATGCGCCCAAGTATCCGCATAAACATGCATAGAAATACCTAAACGACTTAATGCTTTACGATATGCAATCGACTGCCTATTAGTCGGCTCTTGTTTACCCAGAGATTGAATACAATTTTTCACCATAAGCTGAGCAATGGGGCTATTTGGCCGACAAATTAAACGCGGTAAAAAAGGCTCGCCTAACTTCCAGCTATTAT
>JAQRMR010000041.1 GCA_028599115.1 Methyloprofundus sp. | reverse complement strand
TTGGTGGTAAGATGCAGTATTTGAAGGCACTGACTGAATTAGAGCAAGAAATTTATAGAAAGGTAGCGTAAAAAATATGACAACCATAAGTAGAGAACCATTTGAAGAAACAGATGATAGCGATGGAGATATGGATACTCATATAACTAACCCTTTCTCGACAAAGGATATTAAAATTACAAATGCTACTCTATTGCTTCCCTCATTAATGCGTCGATTAGAGCTTGGCGAAATAGACTTAAACCCTGATTTCCAGCGACATGCTGATTTATGGAATATTAATAAGATGAGTAGACTAATTGAATCTATTTTACTAAAACTGCCCCTCCCTGTTTTTTATTTTGATGTGGCCGATGCTGACAAATGGATAGTGGTTGATGGACTGCAACGCTTATCAACGATTAATCGTTTTTTTGTTAAGAAAGACCTCAAACTTAAAAACTTAGAGTTTTTAACTCATTTAAATGGAAAGTCATATAATGACCTAGATCGTTCATTGCAAAGAACCATTGATGACACTCAGTTTATGTCTTATCAAATTGAAGCTCAAACACCTAAAAAAGTACGATATTCGATTTTTAATCGTATAAATACTGGCGGACTATCTTTAAATGCACAGGAAATTAGACAAGCCCTTAACCAAGAAGGCAATGGGGTTGAAAAGGCTAGTGGTGTAAAGTTTTTAGCTGCTGTTGTTCAAGAAGATATTTTTAAGACGGTTGTCGGTATATCCAATAAAAGAATGGCTGGGCAAGAATTGGTATTACGATTTATCGCTTTTAAAATAATAGACGATAACAAGTATACCATTATGTCCGAGTTTTTAGATTTAGCAATGGAGGAGGTTGACAAAAAAACGGAGGAAGAACTCCTGCAATTGAAAGTGCAATTGATTGATGTTTTAAAATTTTCCGAACAAGTATTAGGTAAAGAACATAAATTTAGTCGCTCAATTGCCGATCCACAAAAAAACAAGCTGGTTAATAAATCGTTATTCGATGTTCTGATGGTATGCCTTGATGAAATAGAAGATAAAACATCTTTTATCAACAAAAAAGATTCATTCAAAGAAAAACTAATAGTCTTACTTAAAGACGAGACATCTGATTTTTTTGAATCTATCACAAAGGGTACTAGTGGTAAAAAAGCGAAAGATAATAGATTTAAAGCAATCAGGCATTTAATTCAGGAGGTTGTCAATGAAGCTTAATCGCATAAGTATTAGTAATTTTAAAAGTCTGAAGGATGTAGAAATAAATTTAGGTCAGTTAACTTTATTGGCGGGTATTAATAGCAGTGGTAAATCATCAATTATTCAAGCCTTACTTTTAATTAAAGAAAATATAAATACATTAAACAACCTTACTGCATATCAATACCCCCTGCGCCATGAAATAGGTATTAACACCTTGCTAAAGACGGGCGAGTTTGCTGAATTGGGTAATACAAAACAGTGGCTCTCCTATGACTCAAGTGATGACAATATTTCTTTTTCACTAGGCTCCGATGATGCTACATTGCAAATGCTGATAGAAACAAAAGCAACCTTTGATCTAAAAGAATCACAAGGCGATAACACATTACTGGCCGTCTTTGAGGATGATTGTTTTTGTTATTTGAAAACAGATAGAACATCACCGGCTAATGATTTTCCTTACTCAGAAGAAAAGGTGGCTCAAGGTTCAATAGGGGCGAAGGGTGAATATACGGCACACTATTTATCGACGAATCATCGTGAAAAATTAGCAATTAAAGCACTTAAACACCCCAAAAGCTTAACTGAGCATTTAATGGAAAATGTATCTATGTGGCTTCAAGAGATAAGCAAGGGCGTATCAGTTTCCACAACACCTTACCCAGAGTTACAGCGTGTTGCTTTATCGTATCAATATGAGTACGGAGACAACACAACAGCCAATTTTTCACCGCTTAATGTTGGCTTTGGCTTAACCTATGTTTTACCTGTTATTGTTGCCATTCTAAAGGCTAAAACAGGCGATTTAGTGATTATAGAAAACCCAGAATCTCACTTGCACCCCAAGGGACAGGCAAAAATTGCACAACTATTTGCGATTGCTGCCCATAACGGCGTACAAATTATTGTAGAAACGCATAGTGACCATTTTCTGAATGGTTTACGCGTAGCGACTAAAAACGAGATAATTAAGCCAGCAGAAAGCCAGATTTACTATTGCTATAAAAAAGATGGCGAATTAAATACCAAAGCTCAGAATATCAATATTGATGCTGATGGAAAGATGAACGACTGGCCTGTTGGTTTTTTT
>JAQRMR010000040.1 GCA_028599115.1 Methyloprofundus sp. | reverse complement strand
TATACGATTTTACAATTATAAAAGAATACATTCAGTGGTTGGGTATAAAACGCCCCACCAGCAGACTAATTTAATGAAAAAAGCGGCTTAAAATCCTTCCAAAAAAACTTGACCATTACACAAGCTGATACTTAAAGATATAACAATTAGTCCCTAAGGCTAGGTACTGCCTGCGGTTTGGGACTAATTGAGATAATTTGGAACAAATTTGTGGTACGAGGGCCTGTCTCTAACTGATACTTAACTTATTGAAAATAAGCAATATAATTTTTTAAAAATAAAAAAGCATACGATAAGGTACACGATTTTTATTTTTGCCCCCTAAAATTATTAAACAATAACGGCCTCAAAATAAAGTTAGAAAAATTCTAGTTTCAAACAGCAATAATTGCTACCAGATAACCATGCACAAAAAGCTACTTTGATGATATCGCTGTGGCTTGATGTTTTATTTGCTAAATAAGCGAATATAATCTTGCTCAAGATTAGCGGGACGGTCACAAATATAACGCCAGTAATCTACTATTCCATCTATGGTTTTTTTATCGAGATACCCGCAATCTAACATTAATTTTAAAAGCTCTAGTGTAGGCATAACTTGAGCGTCAAAAGCGTGCGCTAATTCAGTCATATCCTGATCATCAGTGATAACCGGTACACTCAATTCAAGTGCGTAAGCAATGTAGAGAGCATCCACTTTTGATGGCCCTGGTAACTCTGTTTGAACATAACCCCAGAGGTATTCAAATGTCTGCTTAATTGAATTACGTTGTTTTTTACTAAGGGAAGGCGTGTGTTGACGGTTTTGTAGGTATTCTTTTTCATCAATCCAAGGAAACTTAGTGGTCAGGCGGCGGCTTTTAAGTTCCTCGTTTAATTCGGGGATAATATACAAACAATATTCATTATCCCCAAAAGGAACAAATAGGAGAGGGCGTACAGTTTGAGCAAGTCTCAAATAAGCATTGGTATCAATAAGTATTTTGGATTGCGCCATTAGGTCAACTCTGCATGCATACTCCAAGCATCGAGTAATGGCATATCTGTAATAGCATTCACAATACCTGGGCCTTTGTTACTTTCTTTAAGATATTTCTCTAAAACATTAAAAAATGGTGTCTCAAAACTTTGTTCAGTTTTTTTAATAAAATCATGTGCTTTTAGGACCTCAAGGTCCCCTAATAACGCTTCGCTAACATTTTTGTACTCTTTATTAAAATTGCTGATCATTCCCCAAACAGTCTTACCAAAATCCTGTTCAGCCTTCCCTATATGTTTTGCATAGTGATTGACCTGCATCATTACAGTATTAGGTGAAATAACTTCCTGTCTAGCAATATCTAGCAAACATAAGCACTTTTTATATAAATTTGATTGATTATTAAGCTGTAAGTAAGCTTGTTTAGCTTTTACTTCAGGAAATAACAAAGCACTGGCAAAAGAATCAGCAAAATCTTCCGCCTCATCGCCTGCTAAAGAAGGAGATAAACAATGTCCTAGTTCGTGGGCCATCCAGAACTTAAAATCATGAATATTGACATCCAGATTAAGATAAACCCAAGTGCTTTGTGAGTCAGGTAAATAAATGTGTACTGCATTTTCATGTCTTTGTTTGCTACCCCATAAAACAGGCACAACGACCGCCTGTAGTTCAAAAAAACGGCGAATCAAATGACTAAAATCAATAGTAGCATCAGCATCAACATTAATTTCTGCACGTACCTTCGCCGCAACTGTTTGAAGGTAATCATAATCACAGCTTGGCTTCTTTAATACTGGTGGCATTTCCAGTGTATCAAACGGTAAAAATGGTACTAGGTGACGTAAGAAGCGCCCCATTTCCTGTGCTTTTTCAATATGATGATCTTTAGTTTTCGTGCCTTTCATCTTACGAAAAGCAACAACTGGGGTGTAAGGGTCTTCATTGATAACTAGTTCATCAAAATTCAAGTTAAGCAATTTTCCCAATTGAAGTACTTTATTTGGGCGCGGATAAGTTTTCTCTTTCAGCCATTGGGAAACCGCTTCTTTTGAAACATCAAGTGCTTCAGCTAATGCGGTTTGCGTTAAACCAGCCGTAGTCATAGCCTCATTCACTTTATTTGTATTTAGTCTTTTTTTCATAGGTGGGATTATAATTTATAATCAAGTTTCGTCAAGTTTCGTCAAGCGTATGAAGATAATATAGTTAGAAGCTAGCTTTATTTATAGTGAACAGTTTTAACCCTCGATCTTTTACCCTGACTTTACAATACCGTTGCCTAATACAGCAAAAGGCCAGTATTAATAAGCACCGTAGCTGTTGCCTAATTCGTTATTTACTGTTGCATAATTCCTTACAGCCCCTATTCTAATTAGGTTTAAGTGTTTCCTTTTTTCTGTATGCCCATGTTCCACCGTATCGACCTTGGGCGGCTTTATAAATGTTAGTTGTGCTAACGTTATTCCCCCTAAGTTAATTTTTGACTTACTGCCTCACCTGAAAACCGTGCTGTTGGTAAATAGTGGCGCGCCCGAGATGCGACACATAAACCAACTAACCAATTAATAAATAAGAATAAAAAATCAACAATAAAAATAAGTACCCCCAAAAGTACCCCCTTATTTATAAAGTACCCCTGTCAAATAGGAGCTTTACTGCACTTCAAAAATTAAGACTAAATAGCATTGTAAATATTTCCTATAATCATTTTTTACTGGCGTTTACTACTGTAAATATAAAGCTTGCTTGTTGTTGGGTAATTACCTGTTGTTCGGTTAGCTGTTCGCTTTTACCTCTAGCCCTTATGTTTAAAGGTGTTTGCTGTTCGGTTTGCTTACTGATAAATCCTTATTCCGTACTGTTCACTTTATGTGCTCTTAAATACCAACATTTTCCAACATATTGAACAAACAGAATTGGCTTTTTTATATCCAGAACTCACTGCTTTATTCAATTTCATTACTAAACTTACTCATAGCAAACCGCTGCCTAGCCTTTCTTTGCTGTGCAATCTTCTCGGTTTCGATTTGTTCGCTGGTAATTTCTTCAGGTGGGTAATCAAAGCCATTAACTTTTAAGCCCATGTATGTTGCACAGGTTCGCTTAGTTGGTTGCTTGGTTATATCAGGAGGGGATTGTTTAAAAAACATAGTCATTAATATAAAAAAATGGGCTAAGTAGTTTTTAATTATCTACTTAACCCAAATATCGCACAATCAAATTAATGCAATTGGCTTAAAAAACGTATATCAGCAGCTCATCCTCATTAGAAGCTATACGAAACGCTTCTTCAAACTCATCATGTTCATTTCTCATAAGTTTGATGATTGGTAGCTGCCATTTAATACTTGTTCACACAAGGTGGTTAGCCTCTTTACTCCTGCCTCAGTCATATAACGATCAACGGCTTTTAGCTTGGTTAAAATCATATCTGGCTCAATATCGCATTCAACATACTTTTCCAGATCAGCTGCCATTTTTAATTGTTTAATTTCACGCATAACAGCCCCAGCAATAGCATTAGGATGTTCAAGCTTACACTTGATTCGCGCCTGCACTGCTTGAACCATTGCTACATTTAATTCATGCTGTGACTTTTCAGTTAAGACATCAATACCAGTGACTTCAACATCACCATTTAATGCACTTTCACAAATGTCATTAATTCTTACTGACCAGTTATTAAGTACGCGCTGTGATGCTTCAGCCTTTAACTCTGCTTGCTTAATGATGCCAGTTAAGCGCAGAATCTCGTTATGCTGTTTGTCATAAATGCGTTCTAGGTCTTTTATTATTTCTTCAAATTTATTCATAATTAATTTCCTGCTACGGGATAGTTATTGTCATCACGACAATGGTTAAAAAATTTATTCGTTATTCTATCTCTCGAAGTGCTTGCTCATGTGTAATCTGGATGCCACCACTTAATTCTTTCTTATCAGTAATCAGTCCAAACAGTTTAGCCTTACCCATTGATGCCTGAATCATGGCCGATGGTATTTGATTATCTTTAGCTAATTGGCGCGCTTCTTCCAGCTCTTTGGCGATAGAATCGACTGTAATTGCATGTCGCTCATAATGTGCAGCTTTTAACTCGTCAATCCTTGATGCAACCTTGTTTGATGCTAACAACCGACTAGCCGATTCCCAGATGCTTTTGTTAGTACAATTTTCGGTGTTATACGATGCACGGTAAGCGTCACTGGCGCTATCTAGTTCAATATAATTTATACAGAACTTCTCTTGTTTTGGTGTGAGCTTGTCCATGAGCTTAACGATTATCCAATGCTTCGGTGAGTAGAACTGAAATCAGGTTTGATATGCTACGGCTCTCTTTTACTGCGCGCTCTTTGATTTTGTTGAGCAAGTTCGGGTTTATATAAATAGAAGTGTTCATTTTTTTGTCCTCACGACAATAGGTATTTTAATGTAACAGTTTGTATTATATCACCATTAAAGTATCGCCCTAATATCGCCCTTTATACTTTTCTTGCCTTTTTACCCGCGTCTCTAGCTTGGCGTTTTCAATAAGCACCTGCATCTGTTCTTGTGTCCTTTTTGATAGCCACGTATTCACCTCTCGATTGTGACTATAATCACTTGCATCAAGCCCTAGTGCTTCTTTGGCTTGTACAGCGATGTTAGAGCAGATAGTTCCATCATTAATGCCTGCTACGTTATGCTTAACCCATAATTTGCATGTCCCGCTTAATGCTTGGTCACGTAATAGGGCATTCTCTTTTAATAAATCATTTACTTTTTGGTCAGGGTTTTGATTAAGTAACTTTATCAACTCACCCCCCGTCATGCGTGCCTTTACATCACGCAAAGACTTAACTATTTGAATAGGTAACTTAATTAACTTTAACTCAGTTCCACTAGGAAAACTCCAAGATGATTTACGACCACTGTTAGCTCTTTTGCCCCCTTTTTTTGTCGTCATGAATGCACCTAAAAACCTTGTTGCTGGTATATGGCCGCGCGTTTACTCCATGCAGAAACACCAAAACCGCAGTCATCAATAATATCCAGCACATAAGCTTTAGTTTTTCCTTGATAAGGTCGCCTACACCGGCCTATGCTTTGTATTAACCGTGTCGCTGCTGGGTTTTCTTTATCAATAACCGCTGATACGGGTGCAGCAAATATCAAAGCTGATAAGTGGGGTAAATCGATTCCCTCACTTAATAAGCTCAATGTACCAATGATTAATTGTGCATCATTCGCTTTAACCATACGCTCAGCTCTTACTTTGGCGGGTAATTGGCCATGCAGCACTAAGGCATTAAAACCTTGCTCACTAGCCATAACGCCTAATAACTCACAATGCCTCACATGGGCGCATAAAATAACAGTGCCTCTTGATTGAGCTGACCTAATGGCTTTATTTATAATAAGTTGGTTACGCTGCTCATCATCAACTAATACACCTAAAAATTCAGCCCAGCTTTCTACCTCAGCATTAAAAGGTACTTGAATAGCTTTAATAGAAACAGGTAACACCTTTCCTTGTAACTGGTCTTGTTTGATTTCAGCGCATATTTCACCTAACGCGCCATGAATCATAAACTCCATATTGTCGCGCCTTTGTGGCGTTGCGCTCAATCCATAACGGTATTGGCAACTAAGCTCATTAATTACTTTAAAGGCTTGGCTTGCTGGGAGGTTATGGCACTCATCCGCTATCACTAAGCCATAGCTTAAAAGCGAACAGTCCCTTTTAGACAAGGTTTGCGTTAGCCCAATAGTAAATTGCTCTCCTTCGATATTTTTACCATTACCGATCAAGCCGATCTCATTAGTATTAATACCAGTAAATTGCTGTATTGCATCAATCCATTGATTCGCTAAGTCTTTAGATTTTACCAATATCAAAGTTCGCTGCTTAAGTCGTGAAGCTAAAGCAATGCCTGAGACTGTTTTTCCTGCGCCTGTTGCAGCAACCATCACACCACCTTTAGCGTTAATAGCGTCATTAATAAAAGTTTCTTGATAGAGTCTTAATTCGCCTGTAAAGGGAATGTTAACTTTTACCGTGGCGCGTTGGTCGTTCACTTCTGGCTTGAATGTTTGTAGCAAGTAATCAAGTATTCCCAGTGGCGCGCTTACTCCTTCACCCTCTGAGTAATCTAATAAACAGATAGTCCGATCTATACCGCGAACACTTCGGCCAAAATCATTAGCGGCTTGATACTTAGGATTAGCAAAAGTGAATTGCTTAATAATCTGCTGTTCAATAATTGGGCTGGTTTGTATTTCTATTTGATTTGAGAGTGTTATTTTCATAAGGAATCATTAATTATTTATCAACAATAAAGTTATTTATATAAAGTTTTAATAAACTGCAGCACTTGCAGCACTATCAGCACTTTAGGGGTCTTCAAGGGGTATGCCTTCAGCATTGCTTCAGCACTAAGTGCTAATTAATGATTGTTTTGTGATAGGGGTTGCTTCTTTATTATGCTCATTGCGCCTTATTGAAAACCCTTTTATTTTTCTTCCTTTTGCGTCACGAGGCGGCTTTTCTACCTTAAATTTTAATAATTCTGCTATATCTACTAGGCTATTAGAAAACCTTTGCACTGCAACAGGCTTAACTTTATTCTCACTGCACCAGCTTTCATAATTGGGGTATAACTTGCTATTCACTGAGTAATCAACCTCACCTTGCTCTTTTACCTTTGCTAAAGAGCCACCTATAAAGCACTCATTATTTTCATTGAGAACTAAACAATCATCAATCCACGCGGCTAGCTTGTTGGTCTCTGTTATGTGTAGCAGTTGGGCTTTTGTCATGCCTTTGTTAATGCTGTCTAAAGTTTTATTTAAGTCTTCTTCAGGCATACTAAGCACCCAATTTAATAACGCGGGTATTTCTTTTTCCATAGCCTTTTCAATGCCGCCAAGCTCGCGCCATTTGTCCTTATCTTCATCAGTCACGCGATTATTAAAAATAACGGGCATTCTTCGCCGTGCTAATCCGCTACTGTAATCTGTGGACTGTATAGCCTCATTAGCTACAATCACCACTACACCGTAATAAGTAAAGCTTTCCCCTTGCTGCTTATTTTTAACCTCTAGCCTGATTGAATCGCCACCAGTTAAGGCTTTTAATACGGACACCTCACCACCGTAACGCGTAGAATCGTTAATAATGGCTAGGCGCTTATTAAATAGCTTTGCGGTTTCAAAACGGTTTAATTCAAGGTTTTTTAGGTCGGTCGTGGTGCTGTTTTCCTCTCCCACTAGCATGTTAAGAAGTCGGGTTAGTGTTGATTTTCCCGTACCACCTGCACCGATAATCTCTAAAAACTTTTGAACCTTGCCACCCGTTAAAGCAATTTTAAAAAAGGCTCTAATAACATTAATGACCTCTTCGTCATTATTGGTTGATTCCTTTAGCCATGTTTCAATAATATTTAACTTTTCATCTGGCTTATACTCATAGGGTAGTTGCCATGTGAATTTATAATCAGAAGAGTAGGCCATTAATTCACGCTGTTTAATGCTTAATATGCCGTTTTTTAATGGCAATAGGTTTTTATCCTCCGTCCATGAATCAATCGTTAAAATTAATTTAAGAAATGCCTCGGTATTATTTAGCTTATTAATGCTATATCCATCATGGAGTAGTTTTTTAAGCTCATTATTGATAGCTTTTAATACTCGGTTTCTGGTTGATTTTCGCCATATTCCATTACGACATAAGTACCATTCATTACTAATATCACAATAGGCGATAACCGATTTTAAAACCTCGGCCAGCGTCTCAGATAGGAGCGATTCCTTTAAGCCTTCAGCATTATGCTGCATCGAATGCTGCAAGTTGTGCTGCACGGAAGCCGCGTCAGTGCTGGTTGTGCTGCAAGTGCTGCAGTTTTGTAAACTTTCTATATCTAAGGCAATAACGCCCTCGTCTAAAATCTCATCGTTAGGTTTCATGCTGACACCCTCCCTATGATTGTAGTCGTCGAATAAGCAGGAATGCACCACGTTATAGTCAACGCTTTATAGGCTAACAAAGCCCGTGAAAGCTCGATCAACCGGTCATAGGTTTCTAATACACCGTTTGAAAAAAGAATCACATCACGCCCAGCCGCAAAGCTGAATTTGTAGGCGTTTATATCGTCATTTAACGGTAATAGTGTTTTTCTGTACTCATGCAAACCACTAGGCCACGTTTTAGATTTTGCTCTGTACCAAGCATCCGAACCAGTACAGAAAATAATACAGTCTTGATCTGCGGGAATGTTTTTTGCGTAAGGTGGTAACCGTTTCATGCTTTCACCTCGCTAATAATGCGATATTCGGCAAAGTTTATTTTTCCGTGCTTCCCTTGCTTACTTATACGCCTAGTAATAATCGTATAGCCGTCCTCTCTTAGTCGACAAATACAAGCGGCTAACCTGAATACTCCAAGCTCATTTAATGCCTGCATGGGGTTAATTGTGATATTTTCTTCAAGCCATAATAAAACGGCTCTATCTTGTGTTATTTTCTTCATTTTTCGCACCTTATGAAGGGCAAATAATAGGTAATTGCGATATACTTATCGTGCGCTTGGTCGTGCAATTACAAATTATTAGCCCATTAACTCAATTGATTTATGGGCTTTTTTTATGCCTTGGATTCGTGAAAACTTGATACCATTTCTTTTATATCAAGCAAGCTAAATCTGACGGTCTCAAGCGCAGCAAAAATAACGCCTGAATCCAAAGTTTGCTCTCCACTGCTTATAAATTGCTGCTGTAATAAATAAATTACGGCTTCCGCTCTTTCTGTGGCGTTATGTGTTGCATCAAACAATGAAGTTGCACAGGGTTTTTTAGGGTTAAATTCTGGGGTATGGTGGTTCATACATTACCCCCACCAAAAACCGCGTTATAACTTTTAGTTGCCAGTTCAATTTGTTGAGCAAATTCAGCAAGCGTAAGCTGATCTAACGGCTTGTCTAGTTTTGATAGCCTAAGTGCTAAGCCATGAGTATATTGGCCATTCTTTTCTGCAACACTGCCAATATTTGCGCATAACTCTGTTAATTTATTTTCTATAACTTCGATAGGTAAGCTCATGCCATTACTCCCATTTTTTCAAAGCGAATAAAGCACTGGCTAGATAAGGCATTTTTAAGCTGTAAAGCCTCGTTAAAGGTGAGGTGCTGGGCAATGGTGGCGCGATTGGGTAACGTCACGCTAAAGAATGAAATTAGATGATTTTGGCTAACATGATTAGTTAGTTTTTTGGTGTAGGTGCGCATTAGCTTATTTCCTTTGTTGGATAATAAACCACCGGCTTTGAGTCTGAAATCTTGGGCGATGGACTGTATCAAGTTCAGACTACCGGACAAAGGAACGGCCAACCTTTTAAGGGGTTGCTCAATACAATCCACCAAAAAGGATTTAATACGGATTACCCCCGTATTACTTGGTAATGGACATAAAAAAACCACTGTAGAAAGTGGCCTCTTCTGGCCTCGTCTCGGGGTCTGAATCCCGTCCTCTAACATTGTGGTTAAAGGCGCGTATAGGTAGCGTTGTTTTTTGATTGAGTCAATAACATTAAGCAGCCTCCAATAAATCAGAGTGCTTTAACTCTGCCATAAATTTCTTTAACTTTTTATAGCTTTTGGTGAGTTTCTTAAACGCTTTTTTAGTATCGCCTTCCTCGCATAAGGCCATGTTCAGCATATTGATAGCACACACATGGTCATAGACTTCTGGACACCATACGCCTTTGTAGCATTCGGCTAAAATCTGCTTAATTGCAGCCGTTTCCTTTTTATCAAACTCAAGATGAATATGCTCTAACAGGTACTCATTAACTTCTTTATCAAAAGTCTCC
>JAQRMR010000004.1 GCA_028599115.1 Methyloprofundus sp. | reverse complement strand
GACAATGCCACCGTACTATTCAATTGCCTAGCGATTGAACTGGACTCCTTAATCTATGATTATCAGCATAATGGAGATACTTATGTATTCTAATAAAGATGAATACCCCGTCAGTTCAAACCCTAATATCAATAGAGGGTACCAAAGACAGCATGGGTCAAACAGTGTCACTCCCCATACAGGTATCTATAATACAGGCAGCCATAACACAGTGGAAAAATGGCCAAACCTAGAACAATTAATTCAGCAACGGAAAAATGAAATTGGTAATCATGATGATTTTTTCAGGCTCTTAAAAATCATCTTCCGGTTAAAAGATACCCGTATCAGGACATTGATGAGTGAAATCTGTCAAACGCCTGAAATCATACTGCCATTCATAACCGCTCCAGCAAGTCACAACCATCACCACAGTTACCCCGGTGGTTTACTTCGACATAGTGTGGAATGTGCTGAGTATATTCAGCCCTTGGCGGGTCAAACCTTAACTACCGCAGAAGCAGAACTAACCATCGTCTCAGCACTGCTACACGACCTAGGAAAAGTAGTCACTATGACAGAACCTGACACATGGCACACCGTGTCACATGAAGTCATGACGCTGTCATTACTTGAACCCATACTGAAACAGTTACAGGCATACTGGAAACAAGGCGCGCATACTTTAAGAGAATTATTAAACCCAGCCAGCGATAAAGGATCGTTTCCAAAACTACCGGGTGCAGTACTGATTAAAATGGCAGACCAATACAGTACGTCCTTATCAGCCCGAGACATGGCCTTTGAAGGACAGCCTGATTATCATTACTGGGCCAGCTTAAAAACACCCACAGCAACACACCACTTCAATCGAGTATTGTAAATGCTTGAAAAAAACAACCAAGCCATCACACCGGCCAATTCCAAGCAGCCATGTAAAAAGGCAAGCTGGTTAACGTTGAGTGAAGCGCAAGCTTTACTCGGCGTCAGCCGTAAAACGCTCTATAGATACATGGATAGACAGTTATTCACATACAGAAAAGCAGCCAATGGGCGGCGCTATATAGAAGACGAGCATTTAAATGTCTTTATTGAAAAGAAAATGGCAACAACACCTCTGTCACAAGATAATATAAAACAAGGCAATTCCGAAGTATCAAAACAGCTGGCAATACTAAACACAAAAGTTGAAAGACAAAATCGTTTATTAGAAACGATGATTGAACTATACAAGCCAGAGAGTATGCATGAGCTGTTGGTCAAGTTGAAACATTGAGATACTCAAAACTCAAATATTGTTAATTCTATTCTGCCTATACATTAAAATTACTGCTAGTAACTTCAGGTTACTTAGAGGGTTGAAATAAATCCTGAACGGTTACCTTCAATGCTAAGGCCATTATAATAATTTCAATATCTGTAATTCGCCGAACTTGAGATTCAATTTTTGCCAGAGTACCTCTACTTATATTCCATTCTAATAAGTTGCAACGGGCTACAAGCTGTTTTTGTGTTCTCTCTAAGGCGTCTAATATTTGGGCCAATTTGATTCATTCAATGCTCCGAATACGGAGCTTGATTTTCACAAATTTACTTCCTATAGTTGCTCCTATATCGGAGCACAATGATTTTAAGTGTACTTTTTCCCAGAATGCTTTAGATTTTGGTTAGCATCTGTTCTAGAAATATAGAGAGAACAGATGCCTCTTTCCTATTAGTACAGGTGTGATGTGTTAATCCTTTACTTGCCTGTCCCATATTTATTTAATTCTAAATAGCTTTAAGAAGTATTTATCTAAATGAGTTAGAAAAGTTGGCTTTTATACGCAAAAAATTATTACCATGGAAGTAACGGTTTGAAAAAAATATTAGTAATGCTTGTGCTGATAAATGGAGTTGGATGTAATAACACCCACAAAACCAAATTAATACAGGCACCGGAGGGCTTATCATTTAATATTGGTAACTACTCAGCGTAATTTACAGTTGGATAAAATTATAAAGCAAATTCAGGCAACTTTCCCTCGAATACAAGTGTCATTGCCAAAGTTGCACTGACACCTTGTTTACGGCAAGTTGCTAAATAGCCTCTGACGCGACAAAATATTTTGGCACCATCGGTACTACGAAAGCACCCCGATATTTTCTGTTGAACTTTGGTCATCCGAATCGAATTTTCAGCAGCATTATTAGTAAATGGCACGCAGGCGTTTGTCATGAAGCGCAGCACGTCCTCTTCAAAATCAATAAGCCTTTCCAGTAAGTTTCTCGCCTTACTTCGTTTTATTCGCCCTCGTTTTACATCTTTTGGCTTGTCGGGTGGCGGGCATTCTATTTCTGCCTTACCGAGTAATTTTCTATATTGTACTTTCCATTTTTCTGCGTCTTCATGCGGTAATAGACCACCTGATTCATTGACTGCATCATTCATTTTTTCTAGCAGTCGTTTCATTTCAAGTGCCCACTCTTGTTTATCTTGCTCCCAGGCACGCGTCAATTCTCTCACATGATGTGCATTACAGAGTGAATGGGTGCAATCATATTTATAATAGGGCTTCCAGTGATCATGACACAAGATGCCATGATAGCGTGGCAATATATTGATCTCATTCATTGCCTCTGTGCCACGTTTGGCATGCGGAAAAAAGTGAGTCCATTTATCATTGGACGTACCATGTAGCCAGTGTCGCTTACCATTAATATTAATCCCCGTTTCATCAGCATGAATACACGGTGATACCACTAATTTTTCTTTACAGATCGCTTCAAACGTGGCCAATTTCTCATAAGCCTGTTTATTGAAGTTATAAATGGAGCCTTCGCTAATCGGCATACCCAATTGATCAGTGAAATACTCTTGAATTCGATTGTAAGGTAATAACTGGTATTGCGATAGATAAACGATATGGGCTTTTATCCCCTTACCATACTGTACTGCCTTGGTAACATTATCTGGAAAAGGGGCGATAAAACATTGTCCTTTTTCATTGGTTAACCGTTGCGCCTGATACTCAGTCACAACCCGTGAAATATCAATATCGAAGACCTGACGTGTTTCAAAGCCATCTTCCGTGTATTGCCCTTTAGGTAAGGTGCGGCGATCTATACTAATGACCTCGATTTCATCAGGGTCCTCTATTTTTTGCAGTGTCGTGCCGGTATGCGACTTTTGCCCACCCGAAGGTTTGTCTGATTTTTTGCGACTCCCCTTTTTTCGGTTAGGATCGCTTGTCGGAGGTTTGCTGCTATTTTTACTGTTCAGCGTAACTCGATTTAATAACACTGTCACTAATAATAGAATCATTTCCAGGGCTGATTTAGAGCTGGCGATATATCACGCTCAGCCGCAAGTAACTGCCTGGCATGGGTGCCTGCAGAATCAACATCAATATTATCTATTTTCAACGGAAAAACCTGTATCGCTATAAGAACAGGTCTATTATCTCATGGTTTTTTAATCCCGAATTTTCCTCATCATAAGCCGTTTTGAAGGGGTTAAAAAGTTGGCCGGGATCGCCTGCATTTAAAAGCAATCTTGCGGCTGACGATAAAGACAGAGACAATAAATAGCCTATTTGATCGCCATTCTGCAGGTAACTAAAAATCACAAAATTTAGACTAAACCCTGTCAAGAACTTTTTTAATTATTTACGCTGAGTAGTTACTAGTTTTTATGAATTATTGAATTATTGAATTATTGAATTTTAGGTGACTATCCCATGTGTTAGCTTGTATAATCATGAGAATTAGATTGACTTAAAGTAACACAGAATATGGATAGTTTGCTCAAACCACTCACCCCTAAAAAAGCTGCTTTTGGTCGTCATGAAACTTTTGCGCTTCGGTATGGATGGCTAACAAAAGGATTTCAAGCTTTACAAGCGGACCCTCAAATTTTCAATTCAGATGCATCAACAGTAGTTTTGGGCGTGGGTAAAAATATGGTGAATGCAATTCGCTATTGGCTACGCGCAACACAAATGATTGAAGCAACGGAAGAGGGGTGGCAGGCAACGGAGTTGGGACAAGCTATTTTTGCAGAAGAAGGCTGGGACCCATACCTAGAAGATGAAGCAAGTCTTTGGTTAATACACTGGATGTTAGCCACGAATGCTGAGTTAGCAACCGCATGGTATTGGCTCTTTAACTGCTTTCATAAAGTTGAATTTAATAGTGACGAAGCAGGAAATGACCTAGCACGCTTTGTGCGAGAAAATCTAACAGGGAAGCACTCAGAAAGAACCGTTAGAAATGATATTAACGTTCTCTTAAAAATGTATAGCCAAGGCAGGCAAGGTGCAAAAGTAGAAATCGAAGATATTTTAGATACCCCGTTATCCTCATTAAAATTAATAACAAGTAGTCAGCATACACATTATTTTCAGTGTAGAAATACAACGCAGGATAACTTACCTATTGCCATTGTTGCCTTTGCTGTTAATGAAATATTTAACCAGCGTCAGCTTGCGATTTTACCTATCTCAGAATTAATGTACGGTGAAAAGTTGGGCGTAGCCGTAGGGAGTGTCTTCAAATTAACAGAAGCAGAACTACTTGCTAAACTAGAGCGAGTCGTAGAAAAGTATCCTGATATATTCAATATTAATGAAACAGCGGGAATTAATCAGCTATACAGGCAAACAGAAGACAAGCCTTCGGTTTCTTTTTTACAGGATTACTTTGAAAACAAGGACAAAGCCACATCATGATGGAGAAGATAGTATACGTTGACACGCACTATACGCGCTCAATTAACTTAGAAAGAGATATTGACTCAAGCAAGATTCTTAATGCCTATATTCCTACCTCTAAAGCGATACAAGTACTCGATAAAATCACTGCAACATTTACACAAAAAGATACGCCGCGCGCATGGTCGCTTGTCGGTCCTTATGGGTCGGGAAAATCAAGCTTTGCTATATTTTTAGCGCATTTACTTGAAGACCAAAATCTTGAAACAAGCCTTGTTGCAGAACAACTCATTACCCAGCACCAACCCAAACTAGCACAAAGAATCACCGAGCATACGCATGAAAGCAATGCATACTGTACGGTATTACTAACAGGAAGTTCCGAATCACTGAGCCAGCGGTTTTTACAGGTTGTTTACCAATCTGCACGAGAATACTGGCTTGAAAAGCAAGGACGCAAACCCAAAATTCTTGATGAATTAGCGGATGCCGTTAATGCAGGAGCAACGGTCAGCCAAATTATTCAACTGCTCGATAAACTACAAAAAGCCATACACCAAGTTAAGGGGAAAGGCCTTTTAATTGTAATCGATGAATTAGGTAAATTTTTAGAGTATGAAGCGCGGCATCAAGGTGCCAATGATATTTTTTTGCTACAGGCACTCGCTGAATTTGCATACAAAGGAAAAGAAGCTAATATTCTATTAGTCGTTCTAATGCACCAAGCATTTGACCAATACGCTCAAGGTATGGGAGAAATTCAACGAAATGAGTGGACAAAAGTACAAGGCCGTTTTGAAAGTATTCCTTTTTTAGAATCAGCCGAACAAACCTTAAGAGTTGTCGCAGCTGCTTTTAAACCAGCATTTAACAAGCAGCAAAAAAATCTTATATCGCAACAAGTATCAGATATAACAAGTGTATTAATGCAGCAAAATGCACTACCTAACGCAATGACGCAAGAGCTTGCTCAAGATATATTTTTACGTTGTTATCCGTTACATCCCATCGCTGCAGTATTACTGCCTGTTTTATGTCAAAAAGTGGCTCAAAATGAGCGGACCTTATTTAGTTACCTCGGCAGCCAAGAGCATTATGGTTTTCATGATGGCTTAACGCGATTGAATAAAGTGGGTGACTGGGTATTAGTGTGGGAAGTCTTCGAGTATTTCATCCTAAACCAAAGTATTATGACTTCAGACCACACGACGCATCGTCGTTGGATTGAAGTCTTAAATGCCATCGAGCGCTTAGGTGATGCACCAGAAACAGAAATACAATTACTGAAAACAATTGGTCTATTAAACATTATAGGCAAACAAGGCGGACTTAAAGCAAGCCAAGCTTTACTATTAGAATGTTTTCCAGATAAACAGCAAGTAGAAAACGACCTAGAGCAATTAAAAACTAAATCAATCATTAACTACCGAAAATTTAGCAATGAATTTCGTATTTGGGAAGGGAGTGATTTTGATTTACAAGCCTGCTTACAGCAAACAATACAAGAATTAGGACAGTTTGATTTATCCGATATACTCAATAATCGTAAAACCTTATTACCTATCGTCGCTCGACGGTACTCAATAAAAAATGCAGCCTTGCGTTATTTTCAGCCTTTTTACATCACTGAAAATACTATTAATGCACAAACTTTGTCAGAAATACAACCACAAATAGCATTCTTCTTAGCGGATACGGAAGATGAAATTGATAGCTTTCAAAAATACGCAACATCGGAAGGCGTTAATAACTTAACAATTTTTGTATTGTGTAAAAATTCCGCGCAAATTCGTGATGCAGTCACAGAGGTTCTCGCATTAGAAAAGATACAAACAGAAAACCCTGTTATTAAGTCCGATCCGGTCGCACAAAGGGAATTAAAGGACCGGTTAATGACGGCGCAGTACACCGAAGATAAACTGCTTAATCAAATGCTCGAACATCCCGAGCAAAATCAATGGGTGTGGAATGCTAAAAAGTTAACAATAGAAGATAAAAAAGCATTACAACAACAATTATCGAGCATATTAAAGAAGATTTACTATAAATCTCCTATCATAAAAAATGAGCTTATTAATCGAAACAAAACCTCTGCACAAGCAAACTCGGCAAAAAATAAACTTGTTACTGGATTACTAAGCAATCTTTCAGAGTATGACCTAGGCTTCGCGGCTGATAAATATCCCCCTGAAAAATCAATCTACCGCGCACTTTTTAAAGAAACGGGTATACATGTCAAACAAGATGGCTATTGGCAGCTTATTACACCCGCACAAGACAACCCTTACCAGTTGTTTCATCTTTGGGAGGGCATTGATACGTTTTTAAAAGATAAAAAGGAAGCCGTTCCTCTCGCTGAGGTATATAAATTTCTACAAAAGCCGCCTTACGGTGTTAAGCAAGGGGTTTTATCACTGATTTTTATTGCCTACTATTTATCGAAACAACGTCATTTAGCACTCTATGAAAGCGATGTATTTTGCTCCCACATCACTCAAGAGCACTTTGAAATATTACTCAAGCGTCCTGAACTTTTTAAGATAGAAGCCTTTAGTTTTTCAGGTATACAAACAGAGGTTTTTAACCAATATTTAGAAAAATTAGTAGGCAAATCCCCTGAGAACAGTACGCTTTTAGATATTGTTAAGCCGCTGGCTAAGTTTATACATAAGCTCCCTCAATACACCATCACGACAAAAAATCTTGATAAACAAGCCATTGCAGTGCGAGATGCTTTTCAAACCACACAAAGCCCCATGACCTTGCTTTTTTCTAGCTTACCCATCGCCTGTGGTTTTACGGCTTACCAAAATGAAACTGAATTTAACTTATCAAACCCCAGTGATTTTTTAACCGTACTGGTTAATAAACTAAATATTTTAAATAAAGCCTACGACACCTTATTGGCTGATTTTCAACAGAAAATAAGCGAGGCCTTTGCATTAACAAACGTCAAAAAGTTAGCTGAATTAAGGCAAGAACTCACCAACCGTTATGCAGGATTAGAAAAATACACCACGGATGGCATCGGTTTAAAAGCCTTTATTATTCGTTTACAAAATAAAAAAGAAACCGATATTGCATGGCTAGAATCGGTTGCTGCCTTTCTAGGGAAGGCTCCCGCCGATAAATGGAAGCAAAACAATGCCAGCCAAGCCGAATACCTACTTGCTGATTTGAGTGAACGCCTTAAACAACTCGCAACGGTTCATGCCGAGCAGTTAAATGCAGACGTAGGCAGTCAAGCCACTTTAATACGCATTGTGAGTGAGCAAGGTGAAATAAATCAAGTGGCTTATATAACGAATGACTTAAAGAACGCGGCCAATAAAAAATTAGCCCAATTGGATTTAGGCAATGCAGATAAGCAACTAAAACTCACTATTTTAGCGCAGCTAATGCAAGAGTTAGCTGATACTGAAGCCTAATTAAGAAAATATGCCACAAGAACAACGAGAGTATTTATGAGTGAAGAAAAACCAGTGCGTCATTTGTTGGGTTTATCAGGGGGTAAAGATAGTGCGGCTTTAGCTATTTACCTGCGAGATAAAATCCCTGAAATGGAATATTTTTTTGCTGATACAGGGGCTGAATTACCAGAGACATTAGAGTTTGTTGATTTAATGGAAGATTATTTAGGTAAGCCTATTACCAGATTAAACTCAGGAAGAGGGTTTGATTACTACTTAAAGTTGAATGGTAATTTTTTACCTACAGCTCGTTCACGCTGGTGTACAACTAACTTAAAGCTTAAGCCTTTTGAAAATTTTGTAGGCGATGATCCTGTTATTAGTTATGTGGCAATTAGAGCAGATGAGCAATACCGAACGGGTTATATTTCAACTAAACCTAATATAAAAGCTGTTTATCCCTTTAAGGAAGATGGTAAAAATAAAGAGGATATTGTAGCCATACTAGATGAGTCAGGTCTTGGGATGCCAAAATATTATGATTGGCGTAGCCGTTCTGGTTGTTACTTTTGTTTTTATCAGAGAAAAATTGAGTGGATAGGGTTGCATGAAAATCATCCAGATTTTTTTGAAAAGGCGAGAGAGTTCGAGCTTTATCATAAAAATTTAGGACGTAACCATACGTGGTCAGAAAGCGAGTCATTAGATGAAATGCTTGCAAGAAAAGATGAAATAAAAGCTAAATTTGAAGAACTAAATCCTAATAAAAAAAATACTAGCCTACTAGGGGCTATTTTGGATGACGACGATGATGATGAGGGCTGTTTAGTGTGCTTCAAATAGACCTTTCAGTAAATAATATAGTTTCATTGTTCAAAAATATATCGATAAGAACCGTTAATGGTGATCCTGCTTTATATAAGCCATTAATGTTGCTTTATAGTTTGGCTTGTATTTATAAAGGGCATGAGCGCTTGTTTTTTTATGATGAGATTGATAAGGGGTTAAATGAGGTTGCTACTAAGTCTTCTATATATTTAAAGCATAAGAATTTTCATTATGCTTTCGGTCGGTTAGAAAGTGATGGTATATGGAAAGTTGAGAATCGACATGATTTAAAAGTTAGTAGCTCCGGAGATTTGGAAAAATCTGAATTAATTTTAAAAAATATTCAAGGTGGATTTACTGAGAAAATTTATAATATTTTGTCAGGAAACCATAAGGTTTTAAAAGAGATATACCTGTATTTTATAGGTATGTATTTTGATGAAAATGTAGATAAGTTTTTTTTAAATCTATATACGAGTTCAAAGTTAAAGGGAAGAAAAATGGCACTAATGAGTAATGAAGGTGAGCCAGTTACTAGGTGGTGGGTAAGCAAGGGACTGGAAGTAATTAGAACGGAAAGGGATATTTTTACAAAACCAAAAATGCGTGAGGCTAGGTCGAAGTTTATGGCTGGGGCTAATAGGCTTACAACTATTAAAGCTTGGATGGTGTCAGCTGGACTGATTGAAAATAAAAGAAGCCCTAGAGAGTATGAATTAACAGAGTTTGGACTCGCTATATTTACTAATGACCCCAGCTTGGTTAAATCTTCAACATGGTGGGCATTTCATTTATCGCTCTGTTTTTCTGAAGATAGCGAACCTTACCCCATTTTATTTTTAAATTTAGAAACAATCACTAAAGACTGGAGTGACTGGACTCAAATAATAAAAAAAATACAGAGTTCTTTAATTGATTTATCTGGAAAACAGTACAAGGATTCAACTATTGAGTCTTTGCTGGGTGGCGTTAGAAGAATGTTCCAAGGCGATAATCCGCTTGCTGAGTTAGGCTTAATTGAGATTAATAGCGGCGAACATAATGTAGGCGCAACGATTCGCTTAGGAAGCCCGATCTTATCTGATGAAATATATATACATGCATTGGCTTTAGCACGTTTTTCTCACTTTAAAAGCCGTGATTCGATTAGTTTTTCTGAGCTGGCTGCAATAGGGCTGCCTAACTTTTTATGCTGCTCAAAAGAGATGTTACGACAAAATTTACAACGTATGAGCTTAATGAGTGAATGGCAGGGTTATTTTAGCTTTGATTACGCAGTCGATTTAGATTCTATTACCTTTAAAGCTGCCTGTGAGCCGAATCGAACTTTATTGGAGTTATTACAAAAAGGCCAGGACACTTGGCTATAAAAGGAAATAAGAATGGATTTAAATTTTCTAAGTGCAACACTTAAGACAACACTGGAACAATACCATACAGAGAGTAGCCTCCGGTATTGTAATGTAGGTTTTTCAAGTAAAAGCTTACGAGACCTTGATGATATAACCCAGACACTCCGCGCTTTATTACCTCGGTATGCACTTTGGCAGCAGCCGACAATGCAGTCTACGCCTGAGCTTATCGTTTCTCGGAAACTCTTTGAAGCAAAGATCTTAGCGACCCCAGAAGAAGGCGTGATTATTCATCAGCCCGAACAATGGTTAAATCAGTGGTCATTATTGGAAAAGCAAGCTTTTTGGTCAACTATCGCCATGTGGCATAGCGCAAAAAAACTGGTGTTGGTATTTGCTGAAAGTAATGAATTTCAAATCATTAATAATACTTATTTTAAAGAAAAATCATTGGATGGTCTGGCTATAAAGTTATGGCGACCTGCGCGTGCTGACTAATTTTATTAAGGAAAAGCAATGAATCTACATGATGTAATCCGTATTAATACCGATCAAAACAATGCCGCTATTTTACTAGATCAGGGCATTTCTGATAATTCATTAGTCGGAAATTATATGCCAACACAATCGGCTATTCAGGTTTTTAAGCATGTTTGCAAAGCGGTATTACCCGAAGCCACGCAAGAACAACGCGCCTTAAATTTATACGGAAGTTATGGCTCAGGGAAGAGTCACTTAGCCGTTGTCTTAGCACAATTATTGCGCGATGGCGCTAGTTCTGATGGCTTTAATAAATTAGCTGATAGGATTAAGCATAAAGGTAATGAAGCGCTGGCAAATTCATTGCAAACAACTTTTTTACCGAGAGAAAGCGAGGATACTAAGCCTTATTTGTTGGTGTCATTGTATGCATCGGGCACAACTTCTTTAGGCGATAAACTCATGGAGGGCTTGTATGATGCGCTGCAAAGAGAGCAAAGCTTAGATATTAAGCAAATTCTGTCTTCTACAGAATACGAAGTGTGTGTTACGCGTTTTGAGGAAATTCTGGAGAGCGATACGTCTTTTGTGAATGCCGATTTATCTCAGTGGGATGTGGAAAATTATTTCACAACCAGTGAGTTAATGGTGGCATTAAGAGAGCATGAACCTTTGGCGTTAGAGACTTTTTTACAGTGGCACAAAAAAGTCTGCTATGGCAATGGGTTTAATGTTGCTCAGGCAGGAGGTAAAAATTTCATTGAAGCCTATTTAGAGGCAGGAAAAAACCTTGCTGAAAAGTACAGCTATGGTGGGATTGTTATTCTGTGGGATGAGTTTGGTAATGCGCTAGAGGAGTTGATTGGTAATCCTGCACGTAATGCTGGGCAGGAAATTATTAGTCTACAGCATTTTGTTGAAACCTGTTGCTCACCAAATGTAGGGCATACTTTGTTTGTTGGGGTGTCGCATGTGTCATTTTCTGAGTATGCAAGTCGAACCAATGCATCTGCTACGATTAAGGATGGCTTGGATAAAATTTCTGGTCGATTTAATAAGCCATTTAAAGTTGAGTTAAATGCGGCTGAGAGTGATGGCTACCATTTGTTAGGAATGCAGAAGATTTGGTC
>JAQRMR010000039.1:5565-22788 GCA_028599115.1 Methyloprofundus sp. | reverse complement strand
GCCAATGGAATAAGAAACTATTAAGAGCTAAAACATGTACAATCCCAAGTTATATTTAATCCATATTATGTGCTTATTATGAACCCAGAGTCACTCAGCTTTATTTTTCTCAGTGCATTTTTAATTAATAATTTTGTACTGGCAATGTTTTTAGGTTTGTGCCCATTTGTCGGTGTTTCGGCAAAACGAGATACTGCTTTTAATATGAGTTTAGCAACTACTTTTGTTATGTTTGTAAGTTCAAGTTGTGCTTATGGAATTAACATCGTTCTTGTTTATTTTGAATTAGAGTTCCTACGCTTAATTAGCTATATTGCGTTAATCGCATCATCAGTTCAACTTGTGGAAATGGTGCTAAAAAAGTTTAGTCCGAGTTTATTTAGAGCATTAGGCATTTTCTTACCTTTAATCACGACCAACTGTGCGATTTTAGGGGTAGCTTTATTTCAAACCTCAAGAGAATATGATTTTTTTCAGTCTGTTGCATTTAGTTTGGGAGCAGGAGCCGGTTTTGGTTTGGCAATTATATTAATGGCGGGCCTAAGAGAAAAGTTGGAGTTATCAAAGCTGCCTAATATTACTCAAGCTGCTGCACTAAGCATGATGCTAGCAGGCATTCTTTCTCTTACTTTTATGGGCTTTGCTGGTTTGGGTACAACTGCTTAAAAGGGTTTATATGATTAATTTTTTAATAGCAATGGCATTAATCTTTGGGCTAATGTTACTTTGGGTTTATATACAACAGACGACCCGGAAATATGCAGCAAAGCACCCTGAATTTGGTGCAGCAAAAGAAGAGGGCTTAGGCTGCGGAAAAAACTGTGGCTGCAAAGCTGGGAAATGTGAGAGTGAGTAAGCTTAAGGCTTAAAACGTATATATTGCCGATAAGGTGAGCCGTATTTCCAAGTAAAAGCCTCAGTGTAATAATGCATTAATGAGCAATAGCCAATAAAACCTAAGGTAATCGCTTTTTTTATTTCAGTACCAAAGAAGAATTGGCTAATGAAATTTACAGACTGATCCCCATAAACTTGCAATAAATAGGTTAGTAAAAAAGACAGCAGGGGCAAAACTAAAAAGATATTAAGTTTAATTTTTTTAGCCCAGCGATAAATACTATTCTGTGCTTGTTTTTTATGTTTATTAACATCGTGAGTAATGTAAAAAATATAAGCGGTGGCATCATGTACTAAGCGAGGAATGAGTATCGCTAAAAATGAATAATTTGCCATATAAAGATAAAAACTAGCAAAAATAAGTGCAGAATTTGCCCACATGAAAACAGCAGAAAAAGTTGATTTCATATAGCGCTGACAAAAAAGCGTTGCTAGAAATAAGCCAAAGACTAGCGAGCTAGCGAGCACCTTCACCCATTCAGCTTGCTCAATGGATAAGGTGTTTTTTAAGAATATGCCGATATAGATACTTAGCCCAGCTGAAATACTCAGCCAGAGAAGTAAATAAAAAGCCCAAGTAGGTAAACTATATGCCCCTCGACCAACGCCATGTTGCTGCTTTAATACATGATAAACAGTCCATGAAGTGACTAATAAATAAAGAGTTAAATAGGATAAAGTTTGATTAGCAACTGCAAAAAACAGGATGATAGCTAAGGTCATCAGTAATATTTTTTTGTGATAAAAATGAACATACTCCCGGTTACTAGCTAATAAAATCGTGCTGGCCAAAATGTGCGGTGTACCAAAAATAACTTGAAATAGCAGAAAGTGACTAGGGCTAGATGGCAAATAGCTGAGTAAAACTCCGTTAAGAGCAAAGCTGTCGAGTAATTGCAACGCGAGACATAAAGGAATAATTGCGTAGAGAGAAAGCAATAATTTGTAAGAGACAGCCAGCTGCGCCTGATTAGAAGAAGTAGTCATAAGGTTTATTATTATTGTTGTTATTTATTATGTGTACTATATAACTAACCGTACACTATTTTTCCCTTTTAAATCAAGTAGGCGACGATGTCTTTTATATTAAATGCTACATTAGAAAAAGATTGCATACAGCTAGGTAAGTTGCAGCTGTGCAGAGTGTTATTAATGAATGACAGCCAATTTCCTTGGCTTGTTTTAGTGCCAGAAAAACAGGGTATAACGGAAATACACCAGCTTGCTGAAGCTGATCAAGGTTTGCTTATGCAAGAGTCAAGTTTTGTGGCCAAGCAATTAGCTGATATTTATTTGGCTGATAAAATGAATATTGCTGCGCTAGGTAATATGGTTCCTCAGTTACATATTCATCATGTCGTAAGGTATAAATCAGATAAGGTATGGCCTGCGCCTATATGGGGAAAACTGGATGCAGTGCCTTATACGGTAGATAAACTAGAGCGCACGGTTACTAAAATTAAGTCCGCTCTAAACTTAGTTTAAATTTATTGCACTAAAAATTCAGTAAAGAAAACATCAAGTAACTTTGAATCATCAACTGAACAGGTTTTTAATGTCTTTTTAATCAAATCTAAAGCATCTGCACGCAATTTTTCGCGTTGCTCCGTAGTCTGTAGTTGCTCCATCGTTAAATCACCGAATTTAAGCAGTAATGAATGTCGAATAGCAGGAAGGTGTTTTTTTATATTATCCTTAGCATCTGATCCAGAGACCATCAATTGAATGCTAGCACGCATGTGATTTTTTGAATCTGATAGGTTAACAATAAAATCAGGCCGCATATCCACATACTCGATAGGCTCAGCCTCGTCTTCTGCTGCTACATAGCTAGGTAAAAATAATAAGCTTAATAATAAAAAAATATGCACAATAATCTCCGAATGTAATAACTATCTAAACGGATAATAGCAAAGATTGTTTATAATGTTTAACATTGATTTATGTAACTGAATTTAGGCTTTCATTTGATGAAAAAACAATGCCCTATTGGGCCTATTATGATTGATATTTCTGGCACAACACTTAGCCAGTATGATGAAGAAAAAATTTCCCACCCCAATACTGGTGCAGTGATTTTATTTGCCCGAAACTATGAAGCACCTGAGCAAGTTGCAGAACTTAATCAACAAATAAAAGCAGCCAGAAAAGGGGAGATATTAATTGCGGTAGACCAAGAAGGCGGGCGTGTTCAGCGATGCCAAAAGGGCTTTACTAGACTGCCTCCTGCGGCCGCGTATGCAGACCAAGCAGAATTAACCGAAGGAGCAGGCTGGCTAATGGCATCTGAATTATTAGCCTTAGGTTTTGATTTTAGCTTTGCTCCTGTTTTAGATATTGATGCGGGTGTTAGTGAAATTATTGGTAACCGCTCCTTTTCACCAAATACACAACAAGCTTGTGATTTAACCAGCGCCTTCCGCACAGGTATGCGCCGAGCAGGCATGTCTGCGATTGGTAAGCATTTTCCAGGGCACGGTGCTGTTGCATTAGATTCACACTTAACATTACCGGTTGATGAGCGTGATTTTGCAACGATTTATCAAAAAGATGTCTTACCTTTTAAACGACTGATTGAAGAAGGCTTAGAAGGCATTATGCCTGCGCATGTTGTGTACCCAGCAATAGATGAATTACCTGCTGGGTTTTCATCTATTTGGATCAATGAAATATTGCGAGAACGACTTGGTTTTAATGGTGTTGTTTTTAGTGATGATATCAGTATGGAAGGCGCTGCTAGTGTTGGTGGTTTTGAAGAACGCGCAAAACTCGCACAGCAAGCAGGTTGCGATATGGTTTTAGTTTGTAATAATGAGAAAGCAGCAGAAGATGTCCTAGATGCAACGCCGATTGAAAACAACCGAGTTCGTGAGCAAAGGCTTTTACAGATGTTAGGTAAAGTAGAATACAATCCAGCAGAATTAAGAGTTAACCCTGAATGGCTGGAATTAAGCCAAAAAATAAATCAACTTTCTGAGAGCTATGCTAACTGAAATTAAACAAGTCCAAGAAAACGCGCAGCTTTTACATACGGAAGGGGAGGTAGAGCAAGCCATTAATGCAATGGCGACAGCTATTAACCAAGAGCTAAAAGAAAGTAACCCTGTTTTATTATGCGTCATGAATGGAGGCTTAGTCGTCGCTGGAAAATTATTAACCCAGCTTAACTTTCCACTAACTATTGATGCTGTCAATGCCTCTCGATATGGTAACCAAACTAATGGCAGTGAAATACATTGGAAGCAAAAACCTGCGACTGATTTAAAAGGCCGTGTGGTACTGATTGTTGATGATATTTTAGATGAAGGCATTACCTTGGAAGCAATTCAAGAATACTGCCAAGAACAAGGCGCGGCTAAAATCTACAGTGCCGTTTTAATCGATAAAAATATAAATAAAACCAAACCAGTAACGGCTGATTTTATCGGCTTAGAAGTTGAAGACCATTATTTATATGGCTACGGAATGGATTACAAAGGTTACTTACGTAATGCGGCCGGTATTTATGCTTGTGCAAAAGGATAAAAAATGAAAACAACAGCAATTATTGGTGGTTCAGGGTTAACAGAGCTTGATAGTTTAACCATCAGCCACGAAAAAGAAATTCCTACTCCTTATGGAGTGCCTTCAGCACCTTGTGTTTTTGGTGATTTGGCTGGGCAAAAAATTATCTTTCTAGCAAGACATGGAAACCCACATCGCATCGCACCTCACAAAATAAACTACCGCGCAAATTTGTGGGCATTAAAGGAGGCAGGCGCTGAACAAATTATTGCCGTTGCTGCTGTAGGAGGAATTACCCCACAAATGCCACCCGCTAAAATAGCCATTCCTGATCAGCTGATTGATTATAGTTACGGTCGTGAACACAGCTATTTTGCGGAAGATACCGATGCGGTACAGCATATCGATTTTACCGCACCTTATGATGAGAAATTGCGCCAACAGCTGATTAATAGTGCTTCTGGGGTAGCCATAGAAACCAATGGTGTTTATGCTTGTACACAAGGCCCGCGCTTAGAAACAGCAGCTGAAATTTTGCGACTAGAAAGAGATGGTTGTGATTTAGTTGGTATGACCGGCATGCCTGAAGCCGCTTTAGCTAGAGAGCTAGAAATCCCCTATGCTTGCTGTGCGGTTGTTGCGAATTGGGCGGCTGGTAAAGCAGAAGGTGAAATTAGCATGGATGAAATCATGCAAAATCTAGAGCAAGGCATGGCTGATACTAAGTTGCTTTTACAGCAGTTCTTTTTAGCCAATAAAGATTAAAGGAATAAATATGACTTATAGCATGACTGCTTTTGCTAATAGCGAAGTTGAATTTGAAGGCCTCACATTGCACTGTGAATTGCGCTCAGTGAATCACCGTTATTGTGATATTAGCTTAAAAATTCCTGAGCGATTTCGTTTTATGGAAGCAAGTACACGGCAAAGTATTAGCAAGCAATTGAAGCGTGGAAAAATTGAATGCAGTTTTAGCTACAAAAAGCAGCAAAAAACCACAGCAATGTTAGATGTTAATATGGATGCGGTACAAGTATTATTAAATAGCGCGAAGGAAATTGAGCAGTTAATGCATAGTTCAAAAAGTTTTTCAGCGTTAGAAGTGTTGTCATTCCCAGGTATTCAGGCAGAAAAATCAAGCAATAATGCTGAGTTACAAAAAACATTACAGCAATTACTGCAAACAACTTTAGATAGTTTTCTTGCTGCTCGGTTAAGAGAGGGTGAGCAGCTTCAGCGTTTGGTGACTGAGCGTTGTGAGAAAATGCAGGGCTTTGTTGAGCAAGCAAAAACACGTATGCCAATCGTGTTAGATAAACTAAAGAATAAATTAAAAAATCAAATAACAGAATTAGTCGCCGAGCCTAACCATGATCGTATTGAGCAAGAAATGGTCATACTCGCGCAGAAGTTAGATGTAGAAGAAGAAATAGATCGACTAGAAACGCACATTTCTGAGGTATTACATATTTTGCAAAAAAATGAGCCTGTTGGCAGGCGCTTAGATTTTTTAATGCAAGAAATGAATCGCGAAGCGAATACCTTAGGCTCTAAATCAGCTGATAAAGAAATGACGGCGATTGCCATTGAACTTAAAGTTTTAATTGAGCAAATGCGCGAGCAAATCCAAAATATAGAATAAATACCCAAAACATATTAAGAGTACACTAAATGAACCAAGGAAAGCTTTACATTATTTCTGCCCCTTCTGGCGCGGGAAAAACTAGCCTTATCAAACAATTATTACCGCAAGTTGAAAAGCTAATGGTGTCTATATCTCATACCACGCGTGCGCAGCGTGAGGGTGAGCAAGATGGAGTCGATTATTTTTTTACTTCAGTAGAGGTGTTTAAGTCTGCGATTGCACAAGGAGACTTTCTTGAATATGCGCAGGTTTTTGATAATTTTTACGGGACAGCGCAAAGTTCAGTTGAAGCAAGCCTAAAGCAAGGGCTTGATGTTATTTTAGAAATCGACTGGCAAGGTGCAGAGCAAATACGCAAACTACTACCCGATACCTTGAGTATTTTTATCGTACCGCCTTCAAACGAGGCTTTAAGAGAACGATTACAAGGGCGTGGGCAAGATAGCGATGAAATTATCAACCGTCGTATGCAAGATGCTGTGAACGAAATGAGCCATTATGCAGAGTATGATTATCTTGTGGTGAATGATGACTTCAATACTGCGCTTGTTGAACTACAAAGCATTATTTTAGCTAACCGCCTGCATATTCAGCGTCAGCAAACTACATTAGCGCCTTTATTAACCAGTTTAATTAATTAACAATGAAAGCTTCTTACGCCTATAAAGTCTTATTTGCGCTGGTTTGTTTATTTTCTTTTGGTTTAAGCAGCTTCGTATATGCCGCTGATATTAAAGTTCAAATAGATCGAAACCCCGTTAATATTCAAGAATCGTTTCAAATTATATTTACCGCGAATGAAAGCCCCGATGATGATCCTGATTTTTCGCCATTGAATAAAGATTTTGAGATTTTAAACCAAACGGAACAGCAATCAACGAAAATTGTTAATTGGAAGCGAACTAAAAGTATTCAATGGATTTTAACGGTAATGCCTAAGCAGGCGGGTAGCATTATAATTCCGGCTATTCATTTTGGCGAAGATACTAGTCTAGTAACAGCCATTGTCGTTACAGAGGCACAGCAGCAAGCAAACGCAAATATAAACGAAGAGCTGTTTCTGCAAGCTAGCGTCAATACTGATACACCCTATATTCAAGAGCAAGTCACTTATACTTTAAAATTATTTCGTAAAGTCAATATTAGTCAAGCAAGCTTAAGCGAGCCGGTGCTTAATGATGCTGTCATTGTGCGCTTAGGAGAAGATAAAAACTACAATACCAAATATAACGGTGAAAATTACGTGGTGCTTGAGCGGGACTATGCTATTTTTCCACAAAAAAGCGGGGCGATGACTATTGCGCCGCTGGTTTTAACCGCTGGTATTATTGTTAATAATAATCAAACAAGGTACAACAGCTTTTTTAGCCGACAAAGCACGCGAAATAAACGCGTTAGCTCAAATAGCATTCAGTTAAATGTACAAGCAAAACCAGCCAGCCAAACAGGCTCAATTTGGTTACCTGCTGAACAAGTTTATATACAAGAAAAGTGGTCGATAGACCCGCAAAATATAACTTTAGGCGAACCAGTAACACGCACCATTAGTTTATTTGTAAAAGGAGTAACCGCTGGTGCTTTACCGGAACTACAAACACAAACTTTACCTAAACAAATTAAAGCATACCCCGATCAGCCTCTGGTAAAAGAATCACCTCAAGGAAAGGTATTGGTCGCCCTGAGAGAAGAAAAAATCGCGCTGATTGCTTCAGAAATAGGCACTTACACTTTACCGGCTATTGAAATCCCGTGGTGGAATACAACAACGCAAACGCAAGAAATGGCAGTCATTCCTGAAAAACAATTGATTGTTGTTGCTGGCGAGCAGAGTCATACTGTGGATGTTCCACCGGTGGCTATTTTGGAAAAGTCAGATGAAGTTATGCCACGAAGTGACAAGGTACAGTCTGACCATAACTTATGGTTTGCATTAGCGATATTTTTTGGCACAGGATGGGCATTAACACTGCTTTATCTAATAATAAGTAGAAAGTCAGTTAAGAAAACAGCTCATCCGCAAAAAATAAAGTTAGACACAAGCAGCGCGCACAAGATTTTGCAGCAAGCCTGTGCAGAAAATAATAGTGACAAAGCCAAGCAAGCTTTATTAGAGTGGGGGCGTGAGCATTTCCAGAAAAATAGCTTAGAAGCTATCGCAAAACAGTGCGATAGTGCTCTAGCGAAGGAAATACAACGCTTAAATGCGGTTTTATATAGTCAGGCCGAGTCAAATTGGCAGGGCGAAGCTTTATGGCTGGCATTTAAACAAAATAAACAATTGGAAGTGGCTTTAAAGCAAGTGGGTGATAGCTTGCCACCCTTATTTAAAATTTAATTAAAAAGAGAGAACAATGGGATTTGGAACAGGAGCAAAAATAGCCATATTAATTTTATGGCCTTTTGTATTTTTAGCGTTTCTTTACTTTAAAGATAAAGAAAAATTTAAACGTAAATGGGAAGCATTTTGGAAAGTTAGATGAGCCTATAATCCTTCGGCTTTTTGATCACGCTGTAATAGGTTTTGTACAGCACTTAAAGGCGCTAAGCCATCATAAAGCACATGGTAGATTTGCTCGGTAATCGGCATATCGATATTGTGCTTTTTGGCTAAATGAAAGGTTTCTCGTGCAGCTGAAATGCCTTCAACTTCTTGGCCGATTTCTTTAATCGCTTCCGCTTTGTTTTTACCTTGGCCTAAAGCTAAACCAAAACGGCGGTTACGTGATTGGTTATCGGTACAAGTTAAGATTAAATCACCTAAGCCAGATAAACCCATTAGCGTTTCTTGCTGGCCGCCTAAAGCCGTATTTAAACGACTGATTTCAGCAATACCACGTGTAACTAATGCTGCGCGGGTATTAGCGCCAAATCCAATGCCATCAGCAATGCCTGCTGCAATGGCTAAAACATTTTTAACCGCTCCACCAACTTGGACGCTGATAATATCGGTTGTGGTGTAAGTGCGAAAATGCGGGCTATGCATAATCTCCGCAAGTTCATTTGCAAAGCTTTGTTGTGTTGCGGCAATAGTCACTGCGGTCGGTAAATCTGCGGCAACTTCTTTTGCAAAAGAAGGGCCGGATAGAACTGCCGCGGGGGTGTTATCACCAAAAACATGTGCAACAGTTTGGTGTAAAAATTCACCTGTGCGGGGTGCAAAGCCTTTACTTGCCCAAGCAATTTTTACTTGTTCATTAACAAAGGGTTTGATTTTTACCAGGGTGTCTTTAAAGGCGTGGCTGGGGACAGAGATTAATAAAATATCACTGTATTGTGCTGTTTCTTTAATATCACTGCTTAAGCTGAGTCGGTCAGGAAAACTAAGATCAGCAAGGTAGCGTGTATTTTGGCGGTCCTGCGCTAAGCGCTGGATATGCTCAGGGTTATGCCCCCAAAGTAAGGTAGGGTTATTGTTTCTTGCTGCTTGTATGGCAAGAGCTGTTCCCCAAGATCCTGCGCCAAAAACGCTAATTTTGCTAGTCATAACAACTTAATTTAAAGTGCGGTTTGATTTTTCTTCTTGTGCCATGTGTTGGCTATAAAGTGCATCAAAGTTAACTGGTGCAAGTAATAGCTGAGGAAATCCACCTTTTGCAACAAGGTCAGAAATCACTTCACGAGCATAAGGAAATAAAATGTTAGGACAAAAGCTGCCTACCATTGGTTTCATCTCTTCTTCTCCAAAACCAGCTAAAGAGAAAATACCTGCTTGAGTCGCTTCAACTAAATAAGCAACCGTGTCTTCTGTTTTGACGGTCACTGTCACAGTTAATGTAATTTCAAAAAGCCCATCTTCCAGTGGTGTTGCACTAGTGCTTAGGTTGAAATCAACATTTGGCTCCCATTTTTGGGTGAAGATTTGCGGGCTATTTGGTGTTTCAAAAGAAATATCTTTCGTATGTATTTTTTGAATTGAAAATTGTTTTTCTTCTGCTTGTTTTTCTTCAGCCATGATTGTTTTTTATTTTTAAGTAAAGGGAAGTAAAGTGTTTTATTTTTTGCCAGCAATAACAGGAAGTTTATTTTCTTCCCAAGATTGCATGCCGCCAGTCATTGAATATAAGTTTTCAAAGCCTTGTTTGGTTAGCTTATCGCAAGCCGAAGTAGAGCGCATACCTGTTTGGCAAACAATAATGACTTCGTCTTTTTTATACAATTCAATTTTTTTCAGACTGCTATCTAGGCTAGTTAGAGGGATATGAATGGCATCGGCTAAGTGGCCTTTTTTGAATTCACCTGCATCTCTAACATCAATAATGATAGGATTTCCAGAGTTTAGTTTAGCAACCGTTAACATGGGCGAAATAGTATTGTATTTACGCAAGCTCGTTTCGATAATGTCCTGAATTAAAAAATAAATAACAGCCACAAATGCGGTTGCTAACATCCAGTGGTTGGTTGCAAATTCTATATATTGTTCCATGAAGGTATCTAAATAAAAGGTTAAGTTAAAAAGTAGGGGTTTGGCAGAAGACGAGGCGCATCATTTCAATTAGCTTGAGCATACGAGGATCATCAATGTAGTAGAATACTCGGTTTGCATCTTTTTTGTAATTTAAAATGTCCTTTTCTCTTAATATAGCCAGGTGTTGGGAGATGTTGCTTTGGCTAGTGCCGACTTTTTCGACAATGTCTTGAACACTCATTTTTTCAGTACTAAGCACACAAAGTATTTTTAAGCGCAAAGGGTGAGACATCGCTTTTAAACAGCGTGCTGCCCGTTCTATGTCGGCATCAGATGCTAAGTTATGAACTTCAGGTGTTTCCATTTGCTGACTGCTCGTATCAATTAAAATTAGTAAGAATGGGCGTTATTTTTATACCCAAGAGGGAGTAACGTGTATTACTATATTATACTTTGCATCACTAATATTAGTAAATGCTAAAAAATAGGGTTAAATAAATAGTTTAGCGTTATTTTTATGCCTAGATAATCAACAAAGTTGTTAGCGGTACCTAAACAAGAGCGAGAGTAAAATGATAAAACCTAAACCTTTAATTTTATTAATACTAGATGGCTTTGGTGTGCGTAAAGAAATGGAATATAACGCAATTGCCCAAACTGATACGCCTTGCTGGGATAGTTTGCAGCAAAGGTTTCCCACTACGACGCTGGATTGTGCCGGAAAAATTGTTGGCTTACCTGATGGACAGATGGGTAATTCAGAAGTTGGACACATGCATATAGGCACAGGGCGCTATGTACCGCAGGATTTTTCTCGCGTGAGTGATGCAATTGAAAGTGGTGAATTTTTTACTAACCCAGCATTATGTCAAGCGGTTGATGATGCATTGGTCAATGGAAGTACTTTGCATATTATGGGCTTACTTTCACCAGGGGGAGTGCATAGCCATATTAAGCATATTTTAGCCTTGTTGGAGTTAGCCGCGAAAAAAGGCTTAAAAGAAGTCGCGATACATGCGATTTTAGATGGGCGCGATGTGGCACCTAAAAGCGCGGAAGCATCATTACAAAGCTTACAAGATAAAATTGATGAGTTAGGCGTTGGACGGGTTGCCTCTATTGTTGGTCGTTTTTATGCAATGGACAGAGATAATCGCTGGGATAGAGTGCAAAAAGCGCATGAATTAATTGTCCTTGGGAAGGGAGAGTTCTCTAATCGCTCTGCTATTTCTGCATTACAAGAGGCGTATCAGCGGGATGAAACAGATGAGTTTGTAGAGCCGACAGTCATAGGTTGTGGCTGTCAATTAAGTGCAAATGATAGCTTTGTTTTTATGAATTTTCGTGCGGATCGTGCACGCGAAATCAGTCGTGCGATAACAGAAAGCGATTTTTCTGATTTTGCACGTCAGCATGCAGGATTTACTGGTAACTTTACAACACTAACAAATTATCATGAGGCGTTTACTTACCCCATTGCTTACGCTTCCGGTGAAATTAAAAACAGCTTAGGTGAAGTGTTGGCGCAACAAGGCTTATCTCAGTTGCGCTTAGCTGAAACAGAAAAATATGCGCATGTTACTTTTTTTATGAATGGCGGCGTAGATCAGCCGAATAAAGGGGAAGATCGTATTTTAGTCCCTTCGCCTAAAGTAAAAACCTATGATTTACAGCCGGAAATGAATGCTGAAATTGTCACCGAGCATTTGCTTAAAGCCATTGCTGAACAAAGCTATGATGTGATTATTTGTAATTATGCTAACTGCGATATGGTAGGGCATACAGGGGTATGGGAGGCAGCATTAAAAGCAGTTGCTACGATAGACACAGCTTTAGCTCAGGTGGTGGATGCGCTAGAAAAAGTAGGCGGGCAAATGTTGGTGACTGCAGATCACGGAAATATTGAAGAAATGCGTGATGCAAGTAATGGTCCGCAAACGGCGCACACAACAAACCTTGTTCCATTGGTGCATGTCGGTGGTAGTGGTGAATTAAGAGAGGGTGGAAGCCTAAAAGATTTAGCGCCAACTATGTTAGCTATATTAGGCTTAGAACAGCCTAGTGAAATGAATGGCCAATCTTTGTTAGGTAAACAATAAAGCGTTTGATGAAATTCCTTGTTTTGTTTTTTTGTTGTTGGATTTATTTACCTGTTGGTAGTGCGGCTGAGCAAGATAAGAAATTGCTTAAAGTACAGGGTAAAATTAAAAATGTGAATTCAAAGTTATCCACATTAAAAAAACAGGAAGGGAATGCGCAAAACAAATTAAAGCAATTAGAGGTGCAGTATGGAAAAACATCGAAAAAGTTGCGTTACTTGGGAGCTAAGTTAAAAGAAAAAAAGCAGCGCATAAAAGAAATTCAGCAAGATATAAAGCTACAAAAAAAATGGCTGGCAGGCCAAGAAAAATATATAGAAGGGCAGATAAAAGCCGCTTATATTTTAGGCAAGCAAGAGCCGCTAAAATTATTGCTGAGCCAAGAAGATATCGGTAAAGCAAGCCGAATGCTGCGCTATTATCATTACTTCCATAAAGAAAGAGTTAATCAAATTCAGCAAATTAATAATAGTTTGCAGCTGTTACAAGGTTTAGAAAAAGAAAAGCATCAAGAATTACTGCAAGTAGCTGAGTTAGCCGGCGAGCAAAAGAATAAGCAGAAAGTTTTAATGAAAACGAAGGGCGAGCGAAAGCGAGTACTTAAAAGTATTAAAAAGGATTTTAAAAAGCACAAAAAAAAACTGTCAAAACTTAAAAAAAATGCACAAGAGCTAAAAGGCTTAGTCAGTTCATTGCGCTTAGAAAAACCGCGCCCTATTGGAGAGGTAAAAGCAGGTCAGCCATTTAGACATTTAAAAGCAAAGCTGGCTTGGCCGGTTAAAGGTAAAATCTTGAAAAAGTTTGGCAGCCGGCGTGTTGATAGCCAATGGAATGGTGTATTAATAAGAGCCAAAGAAGGCACGCAAGTAAAAGCCATCGCAACAGGGCGGGTTATTTTTTCTGATTGGCTTAAGGGGTATGGATTATTGCTTATTGTGCAGCACGATAAAAATTATATGAGTTTATATGCCTACAACCAGAGTTTATATAAGTCAAAAGGGGACTGGGTTTCAGCGGGTGATGTTCTGGCGACAGTGGGTAAAAGTGGTGGCCGAAGTAAGCCAGCATTATATTTTGAGATCCGCAAAAAGAATAAGCCGGTTAACCCCGCAAAATGGTGTCGGTAAATTGATAAAATTAGAGTTAGGATAGATTTTTATTTTTCATATAAAATAAAGCTTAGCATTTCATCTATAAAGTAGTACTTAACGGAGTGAGTGAACGTGGTTAGACAAAAGAATTTATTAATTTTAATAACAGGCTGTTTTTTAGGGATTGCGATTTCCACAACCAGCTCAGTTTTTGCTGATAAGGAACAGGCTGTTAGTCTGCCTTTTGAAGAGTTAAGAACTTTTACTGAAATATTTGGCCGCATTAAACAAGATTATGTGGAAGAAGTTACGGATAAAAAATTATTAGAAAGCGCTATACGCGGAATGTTGGTTGGTTTAGACCCGCACTCAAGTTATTTAAACGCGGAAGAATATAAGGAATTGCGCGTTGGAACAACGGGGCGGTTTGGTGGCTTAGGTATTCAGGTCACTATGGAGGATGGCTTTGTAAAGGTTATCTCCCCTATTGATGGTACGCCAGCTAAAAAAGCCGGTATGGAAGCGGGTGATTTAATTATTAAGTTAAATGATAAACCTGTAAAAGGTATGACATTAACCGGCGCCGTTAAAATTATGCGTGGTGAGGTTGGCAGTGATATAGATTTGATGGTGGTACGGGAAGGCAAAGAAGCGCCTTTTAAAGTGACCATTACCCGCGATATTATCAAAGTAAAAAGTGTGCGTAGTCGTACTTTGGAAGAGGGCTTTGGTTATGTGCGCATTAGCAGTTTTCAGTCGCCAACGGGTGCAGCCGTCAATGAAGCGATTAAAAAATTAAACAAAGAAAATGGTGGGCAATTAAAAGGTTTGGTCTTAGATTTAAGAAATAACCCGGGCGGTGTTTTAGATGCTGCCGTTGATGTTAGTGATACCTTTTTAAATTCAGGAAAAATTGTTTTTACTGAGGGGCGTGTTAAAGATGCAAAAATGGACTTTAAAGCAAAGTCAGGTGATTTATTAAATGGAGCGCCATTAGTTGTCTTGATTAATGGTGGGTCCGCATCAGCATCTGAAATTGTAGCGGGTGCGTTACAAGATCATAAACGTGCCATTATTATGGGAACTAAATCATTTGGTAAAGGCTCGGTGCAAACTATTTTACCAACCGGCAATGGTGGTGCAGTAAAAATCACGACAGCGCGTTACTTTACGCCAGCAGGTCGATCTATCCAGGCAACGGGAATAGAGCCTGATATTAAACTTAAGCGTGTCAAACTGGAAGCTTTGGAAGCCGCTAAATTTAAAGCCATTAAAGAGGCTGATTTATCAGGCCATTTAAGTAATAACACAGAAAAGAAGCCAGCGAAAAAAGCGAAAAAAGAAGCCGATAAAAAAGGCGTTGATATTCGTGATTACCCTTTAAATGAAGCTTTAAACCTATTAAAAGGGATTGCTATTTTTAGATAGCAAAAAGCGTTAGTTAAAATGGATAATAAAAAGCCAGTACGCCGAATAAAGTTGATACTTTATGGGCTGCTGGCTTTTTTTATTGGGGGAGTACAGGCTGAGCCTTTGCCTAGAATCGCCGTGATTATTGATGATATGGGCTTGAACTACCAACAAGGGCAAGCTGCCGTTCAGCTGAGCGGTGCGGTAACGTATTCCTTCTTGGTTAATGCTCCTTATGCACAGCAATTAGCCGCTTTAGCGCATAACAAAGGCAAGCAATTAATGTTGCATGCGCCAATGAGAGCGCTGGCAAGTGATGAGCATGAAGCAGGGGAGTTAAATCAAGACATGCCTGCGCAGGAATTTAGTCGAGTGTTTCTCAGGCAATTAAAGGGTATTGCTAATATTGCGGGTGTAAATAATCATAAAGGGAGTTTATTAACTCAGGACTATCAATCGATGGCACGAGTAATGTCTCTGATAAAGCAGTATGCGGGTACGGATTTGTATTTTGTTGATAGCAAAACCGCGCAACAAAGCATTGCGGGGCAGGTCGCCAAAGAGTTTGGGCTTTCGGTACTTTCAAGGGATGTGTTTTTAGACCATGATTCACCCAGTGAAAATGAAATAAGGCAGCAGTTTAAGCGACTGATTGATATTGCGCGAAGTAATGGGCGGGCGCTAGCGATTGCGCACCCAAGAAAAAAGTCACTGAAAATTTTACAAGAAGAGCTGGCGAAACTGGATGACTATGGTGTGCAGTTGGTTTCGGTTTCTGAGTTAATGAAAAAATCGCAAAAAATAATAGCAAAAGGCGGTTTTCGTTCCATTCCGGCGAGGCAAGAAAAGCTTAAGACTGCACAGCCAGTGGAAGAATTTGATGTTTTTTAGCGCGTAGGTTGGGTAGAACGTTTTTTGCGAAACCCAACGCTCTATGCAGGATAGGAGGGTAATGAACTGCGTGCCTTTTAACTAGGCGACATTTAAAAACTGACTATGTTCAGAATGAATTAAATCGCCTTCGCGTTGCAAAACAAAATACCCCCGTTCTAGCGCTTCTCTTTTAGTGTCATCATTAACAAAAAAACTCGCTAGCGCACCATAAAGCTTATAGTCTTTATAAATAGGAAAAAGCTTTTTAAAATTATTAATTTTACGTTCTAACTTATTTAAATCATTACTGTGTGCTTTATACTTAACTTCCACTACCGCAATGGCATTACCGTTGGTTAGGAATAAATCATACTCTTCTTGAATTTTTCCACGATGCTTTTCCATATTGCGGGTAATGTCATCAAATTGAAGGTTGCCTAAATGGGTATTTTTGATCAGGGAATTATAAAAAAACTCCTCAGCGACATCCCCTTGATTATTAGTGACATTGCCTAGCCTGATGCCGATACGCTCAAGTTTTTCATCGGTGCGCTTCATTTGTTCATCAGTACGCTTCAATTGTTCATCGGTGCGCTTCATTTGTTCATCCGTGCGTTTCATTTGCTCATCCGTGCGTTTCATTTGCTCATCCGTTTTTTTTGATTCTACCGCCAAGCTCGCAACGAGTGCTTTTAATTCATCGTCTGTCATAGTCAACCTACCTTTTAGTCGAGTTTCTTTAAAATATTATACTCATCATTCAATCTGATAGCTGTGTTTTGTGTTTTTTACTATTTGATTGAGAGGAGAGGGGGAAATATATCTCACCAAAAGTTTCTTGTTTCCACCATCCACGGTGGGAATGTAGGCTGTACTTTAATGAGGCTGGATATGCATTTCCACGCAGGAGTGGTGGAACGAGAAATAGGTTTTATGTGAAATCGAATTGCTGAAATTGAAAAGATTAACTATCTAAAGCTTTGGCTTAGTATATCCGTAGTCACTTTGATTGGGTTAATTGGCTGGATGGTTAGTAATTTTGAAAAAACATACTATTTGGGAGATTAGGGTTTTCATTTGTTGCTGTGGTTTGGTTGTTGTTTTCAATTCATTTTTTAAATAAAACGATACTTAAAAAAATTAATTTGCTAGAGGAATTATGATGGATATTTTTATGGGTTTTTTAATTTTAGCAGTGGTTGTTTTTTTTAGTTATGAGGCATATTTGACATCTAAATAATTTTTTAATCAATGGGGTTAGACTCAATGTTAGTAAGTTAAGCCTAACTAACTAACTAA
>JAQRMR010000039.1:0-5465 GCA_028599115.1 Methyloprofundus sp. | reverse complement strand
CTAACTAACTAACTAATTGATTGTATTAAGTTAAACTGCCTTGAAATCGACTATTTTTTCGTAAAATGAAAAAAGTAAAAATCTGGAAGGCTTGAATTACCTAGGGTTGTCAAAAAAACCTCTAAAATAAATTTTATTTTTAAACCATAAAAATGCATTACCTAGCGCGTAGGTTGGGCAGAGTGTTTTTTGCGAAACCCAACGCTCTATGCAGGATAGGAGGGTAATGAACTGCCTGCCTAAAAAACAAGCAGTTCATTACCCAGCCTATAAAGTGTTAATTTTTGATTTATTTAAGCCACTGACTCTTGATAAAAGTCTGAAAAATCATCCATCACAGCAATCGCTTTTTCAGCATCATCTTTTTCATCTAAAACGTAGCTACTAATACCAACACGGTTAAGATAAAAAATCTGATCCAGCATAAAATCGCCATTCACACGAATATCCCCAGTAAAGCCATAGCGGCTACGTAGCAAACGAGCATGAGTAAAGGCGCGGCCATCAGTAAAGACAGGGATAAATAGCTCAATCAGAGAAAAATGGCTTAAATCAGCAACAATCTCTTCAATAATAACGTCTGATTCAAGCCGTAAGCCTAAATTTTTCAGCTGACTTAATGCGTCACGATCTTGGTTCCAGCGTGCTAAAGATACAATATTAAAGTCATCATTTAATGCTGCGTCATCAGCAATAAATGTCCAGCTATCTTGGGTTACTGCTTTGTTTTTAATCAGCGGCATAAACTTTCTCCTTAAAAGGGCTAACGCCAACGCGTCTAAACGTGGTTAAAAAGCTCTCATCTTCGTTTTTACGTTGCTCTAAATAGGTCTCAAGCACAGTTTTAATAACGGGTGTAATGTCCTCTTTGCTAACGGCAGGGCCTAAACGCTCGCCAATGGTAGCATCATTTTCAGAAGATCCCCCTAGTGTCACTTGGTACCACTCTACGCCTTTTTTATCGACCCCTAAAATACCGATATGGCCAACACTTTGGTGCGCACAACCATTCATACAACCAGAGATATTGATTTTTAAATCACCTAAATCATGGATGTAATCCATTGAATCAAGGGCATCATTAATGCTTTGCGCAACATCAATTGAACCAGCATTTGCTAGTGCACAGTAATCTAAGCCAGGGCAGCAAATCATATCAGTTGCTTTGCCAATATTTGGTGTTGCTAGCTTTAAAGCATCTAGTTTTTGCCAAAGAGCAAATAAATCGACTTCTTTAATATCTGCTAGCACTAAATTTTGACGATGTGTGGCGCGAATCATGCCAAAGCTATAGGTATCAGCTAAATCAGCTAATGCATCCAGTTGTGTATCAGAGCAATCACCTGGAGGGCTGTCGGGTGCTTTTAGTGAAACATAAACAGCGCGATAACCAGCCATTTTATGCTCTTCGGTATTGTGTTTAACCCAAGTGTTAAAGGCGGCATTATTTGCTAGGTTTTCAATGTATGCAGGCGTATCGCCTAAGTTTGTTTCATAAGATGGATCAGCAAATTGCGCGCGCATATCGCTAAAAGTTTTTTCATCAACTTCTAGCTGGTCTTTAATGAGCGCCCATTCAGCCTCAACTTTTTTAGAGACTTCCTCTAGTCCAGCTTCACGAACAAGAATTTTGATACGCGCTCTGTATTTATTGTCACGACGACCATAGATATTGTAAACCCGCAAAATCGCTTCTAAATAAGACAGTAGGTGTTTTTTCTCTAAGAAAGGACGAATAACCTGACCAATAACTGGCGTACGGCCTAGCCCACCACCGACGAGAACCTTAAAGCCAATTTCACCGGCATCATTTTTGACTAAATGTAAGCCAATATCATGGAAGTGTGTTGCGGCACGGTCTTGTGCTGAGCCACTGACTGCAATTTTAAATTTGCGCGGTAAATAGGCAAATTCAGGGTGCAGAATTGTCAATTGGCGAATAACTTCACAATAAGGGCGAGGGTCTTCTAATTCATCTTTAGCAACACCAGCTAATTGATCAGAGGTGGTGTTACGCAAGCAGTTTCCGCTGGTTTGGATAGCATGCATTTGTACGCTGGCTAATTCTTCCAGCATATCAGGAATTCTTTCCAGTGCCGGCCAGTTAAATTGAATGTTTTGGCGCGTTGTGAAGTGACAGAAATTTTTATCGTAATCACGTGCAATAGATGCTAATTTGCGAATTTGGGCGCTGGATAATAAACCGTATGGTCCTGCAACGCGTAGTAAAGGTGAATGTGTTTGAACGTAAACCCCGTTCATTAAGCGTAATGCGCGATATTTATCATCAGCGATTTCGCCTTTTAAAAAACGCTGGGTCTGATCTCTAAATTGATCGACGCGTTCGTTGAGAAGTTTTTGATCTTTATCAGTATATTGATACATGTGGATGTACTCATTTAAGCGGCTTGTAGAGAATTAATAATCATATACTGCTATTGATTAAATGACAAAGACAATTAACTAATGCTATTATAAATAGTTAAATTTCATACTCTTAAAAGTATGAAATGGAAAATAATTATAACTAGAAGTTTTTGGGGGTTTTGTGCGTTTATTTTTAACTTTTGCGGCCTTGTTCGCAATGCCACAGTTGGCAATGGCTAGCGAGGGTATTGCTAACCTTGGGCTAACGGGAACGGAGCGTGGTATTTACGCGGTTCTAATCTTTATTATTGCTTACGGCTTCGTCATGGCTGAAGAATTTACGGGTATGCGTAAATCAAAACCAGTGATTATTGCAGCAGCAATTATTTGGGCGCATGCAGCTGTTTTAGCGGCAGAGGCTGGCGTTTCAGTTGAAGATTTGCATGAAGCATTCGAATTCAATTTAAAAGAATATGGCGCATTAATGCTATTTTTGCTCGTTGCGATGACGTATATCAACGCAATGGCAGAGCGTAATGTTTTTGAAGCCCTGCGTTCTTGGATGATTCGTAAAGAGTTTGGCTATAAGCAACTTTTTTGGATTACTGGGGTTATTACTTTCTTCTTATCTGCAATTGCTGATAACTTAACTTCTGCATTATTAGTGGGAGCTGTTGTTTTAGCTGTCGGTAAAGATAATGAAAAATTTGTTGCTATTGGCTTTGTTAACTTAGTTGTTGCAGCAAACGCTGGTGGTGCATTTAGCCCGTTTGGTGATATTACTACGCTAATGGTATGGCAAGCAGGTTATGCAGAATTCTTTGACTTCTTTAACTTATTCATTCCGTCAGTTGTGAATTATATTGTTCCAGCATTTTTTATGTCGCTTGCTGTTCCTGATGAACAGCCACCAAAAACAAATGAAGCAGCTGTTGAATTAAAATCAGGTGCTATTCAGGTCTGTATCTTATTTGTATTGACGATTGCATCAGCGGTTAGTTTTAAGCAGGTTCTCCATTTACCGCCTTTTATGGGAATGATGTTAGGTTTAGGTGTATTGATGGTTTACGGTTTCAGGCTTAAAGTGTTATACGGATCTAAAGAAGAAGGTGAATTTGATATCTTCAATAAAGTACGTGATGCCGAGTGGGATACATTGTTCTTCTTCTTTGGTGTTGTGTTTGCTGTTGGTGGCTTAGGGTATATTGGTTATTTAGAACTATTGTCGGCTGCAATGTATGACGGCTTAGGTCAAACGCCAGCTAATATTTTAGTGGGCTTTATTTCAGCGATTGTTGATAACATCCCAGTTATGTTTGCTGTATTAAGCATGGATTTAGATATGGATCTATACCAATGGTTATTAGTTACATTGACAGCAGGAACAGGTGGTTCAATGCTATCTGTGGGTTCAGCTGCCGGTGTTGCGCTAATGGGTGCATCAAATCATAAATATACTTTCTTTAGCCACATGAAGTGGGCGCCAGTCATTGCAGCAGGATATGCTGCAAGTATTTTTGTGCATTATTTAGTGAATGGCTAAATAGTAACAATCGTTCAGGGATGAATGAATTAAAGGGGGGGTGAGATAGAGATATTTCATCCCCCTTTTTTTGTGCGTAATAATAGCAATAGGCTTATTGGAGGAGTAGAATACTTTACATTTATGGGTTTCTTACATGATATGTAAGATATTTTAGTCTTTTTGGTGTTAAGCATGGATTTCCAAGAGTTGAGCAAGGCGCTATCAGACTTAAGGCGCAGTCAGAATATATCTCAGAAAACCATGGCAGCTCATATTGATATATCGCGAGCAACGATTAATGCATTAGAAACGGGGCGAGCAGGTGATGTTGGTGTGCGGAAAATAATGAAAATAATCGATTATTTAGGCTTTGAGTTGTGTATAAGAGAAAAATCCCCCTTTCCTACTTTTGAGGAATTGCGTGATGAATAAACAATTAAAGGTTAAGGTAAATCAAAGGGAGGCAGGGTTATTAGTAAAGGAGGGTGAAACCTTTATTTTTAATTATTGTAGTACTGATAAAAATGATTTTGTTTCACTAGCGATGCCCGTTCGCGCAAGAAGCTATGAGTATTCTCGCCTACTGCCTATTTTTGAAATGCACTTACCGGAAGGTTACTTGCTGGCGATTATAAAAAAGCAATTTTCTAAATTAACGGCAACAGATGATTTTGGCTTATTGCAGTTACTAGCACCGAGTATCAAAGGGCGTGTTCATTATCAAAAAAATAAAGAGCTTAGCGCTAAACCTTTAGTCTTAGATGATCTAATACACCCGAAACAAGAAAAATTATTCGATGAGCTAGTACAGCGTTTTGCCCTTCAGTCACCTTTAAGTGGTGTGCAGCCTAAAGTACTAGCGAAAGTTGAGAACAAAGCAACTTTAAAACTGGATGAGTATATCGTAAAAGCTTGGGGGGAAGATTACCCCGAGCTTGCTCTTAATGAGTACTTTTGTATGATGGCAGTAAAGATTGCGGGTATTCCTGTGCCTGAGTTTTACTTATCAGATGATGAGCGGTTATTTATTATGAAGCGCTTTGATATAGATGAGCAGGGGAGATCGCTTGGTTTTGAGGATATGTGTGTATTACAAGCAAAGCAGAGGGATGATAAATATACTGGTAGCTATGAGCAGGTAGCGAAAACGATACGCCTATTTACTGCGCCAGCTTATAAAGTAGCTTCATTACAGCAATTTTTTAAAATGCTGGTGTTGAATAATCGCCTGCAAAATGGCGATGCACACTTAAAAAATTTTGGCATAATTTACGAGGACATTGAGCATGTTCGCTTAGCACCAGCTTATGATGTGGCCAGTACAACAGCTTATATTAAAAAGGATATTGCAGCACTGAACTTATTAGGCAGTAAAAAATGGTGGAGCCGCCCTTTTTTAATTCGCTTTGGAAAAGAAAGTTGCGACCTTACAGAATCACGTGCCAATAGCTTATATGACGAGTGTGAAGTTGCTTTAAAGCAAGTATCAACGTTGTTAAAAGAGCGGTTATTACATGAGAAAAATAAGGCTAAGCAGGATGTTATTACTCACTTAATATCAGTAGCTGATTAA
>JAQRMR010000038.1:10369-43861 GCA_028599115.1 Methyloprofundus sp. | reverse complement strand
CTTAACTTAGGTTTTACTTTAGACCATGCAAACAGCAAGGCATAACTGGCTCCAGCCATGATAATTAAAGCGGAGGAAAAAAAAGTAATAAAGAAATCTTTTAGGGCAACAGGCTCAAGCATATTTCTGTAAGAAGTAGGGGGCTAATATTTTGGTGCTGTTAAAAAAAAGGCAACTTATAATCAGTTTTGTATAGCCACCACCTTAGGTAGTGACTTGAGTAAATACTTAGTAGCTTGCCTTATAAATAGCTCATGATGCTTCTTGAAGTGTTATCCCTTAACATAAACAAGAAAGATCTGAGTAGCTGCAGAAGATTATCGCACGTTATGCGGTATTAGCACTGAATTGGTGCGAAATATTTTTTTATAGGCTCATTTATTAATTTTATCAAATAAAATCAACTGCTTGTATATTTGGCATAAAAAGTGTATTGAATTAATATTATTAATAATCACTTAATAATTTAATTAGGACGAAAATGAGCTCTCAATCATTAAACTTTTTTTCTTTCTCAGGAAAGATGAAAATTTTGCACACCACATGGCTGGCATTTTTTATTACGTTTGTCGTTTGGTTTAGTCATGCCCCTCTTATGTTAGCTATTGCTGAAACATTAGGCATGAGCAAATCAGAAATTAAAACTATTTTAATTTTAAATGTTGCTTTAACGATTCCAGCAAGAATTATTATTGGAATTCTGGTTGATAAATTTGGTCCGAAACGTACCTTTTCTATTTTATTGGCATTAGGTAGTGTGCCAACTTTTATGTTCGCTTTTGCGAGTAGTTTTGAGCAGCTCGCTTTAGCTCGGTTTTTATCTGGATTTATTGGTGCAGGTTTTGTTATCGGCATCCGCATGGTAGGTGAGTGGTTCCCGGCTAAGCAAGTAGGTATTGCGGAAGGTATTTACGGAGGCTGGGGTAACTTTGGTTCAGCGGCAGCTGCGATGAGTTTGCCGACGATAGCGCTACTTTATGGGGGAGATGAAGGTTGGCGTTATGCAATTGCATCAACTGGAGTTATTGCTCTTATTTATTCGGTTATTTACTTTTTTAGCGTAACAGATACCCCTAAAGGCTCTACTTATTTTAAGCCTAAAAAAGCGGGAGCAATGGAAGTAACGAGTATTAGAGATTTATTCTTTTATGTGCTGATGACAATTCCACTGTATGCAACGTTGACTTTACTGACATGGAAGTTATCTCCATCGGGTGTGAGTCTACTATCTGGAGTTGCTTCAATCTGTATTTACATCGCTATTTGGGTACTATTTTTCTTTAATGTTTATAAAATCATCACGATTAATGAAGAAAATTTAACGCAACCGATTGATGAAATTCATCAATATAAATTCAAGCAAGTGGCTATTTTAGATTTAGCTTATTTAATTACCTTTGGATCAGAGCTTGCTGTTGTCTCTATGCTACCTTTGTTCTTTTATGATACTTTTCATGAATCACAAGGGATCACTGTTGTACAAGCAGGTTTTTCTGCGGCAGGATTTGCTTTTATGAATTTGATCGCTCGTCCTGGCGGCGGTTATATCAGTGATAAATTTGGGCGTAAACTATCTTTATCTATTTTTATTATCGGTTTGGCGGTTGGTTATTATATTTTGTCTTTAATTACGCCAGAGTGGCCTATTTATATCGTTATTATTTTAACGATGGCTTGTTCTTTTTTTGTACAAGCTGGAGAGGGTGCGGTGTTTGCCATGGTGCCATTAATCAAACGTAGAATGACTGGGCAAATTGCTGGTATGGTTGGTGCATACGGTAATGTTGGTGCGGTATTGTTCTTAACTGTGCTTTCTTTTGTTTCACCTTCTGTATTTTTTATGGTGATTTCAGGCGGTGCATTATTTGTTTTAATCGCTGTACAATTTATTGAAGAGCCTAAAGGGCATATGGTAGAAGTTCAGGAGGATGGTTCAGTAGAAATGATTGAACTGGACTAAACCTTATCATTGATAGAAAACTTTCCTCGTTTGTTAAGGGATTTATGATTAAGTTGATTAGACAAAGCGCAGAAAAAAACGGTCGATTTTCGTGGAACACGCGGCTGTTTTAGCAAGTTAAAAATAATCGGACTTGATTAGAGCTTCCTTAAGTAACAAGCGAGGAAACAAAGAGAATATGAGCATGGAAAATCGTACACTTAAAGTATCAATGGGTTTTTGCAGTATTCAAGGAGTAAAAGAGCGGAATGAAGATTTCGTCGGTGCAAAAATCCCTGAAACTACGCAATTAATGCATAAAGGTATTGCTGTTGCGATTGCTGACGGTATGAGTGGTAGTGATGCGGGGCATGAAGCGAGCCATTGCTGTGTGGCTAGTTTTTTAAGTGATTATTACAGTACGCCTGATTCTTGGTCGGTTAAACAAGCTGGTCAGAAGATTTTATCTGCGACTAACTCTTGGTTATATAGCCAAGGCCAAAAACGCTATGATTCAGCAAAGGGCATGGTGAGTACCTTAAGTCTTATGGTGCTTAAATCGACGACAGCCTATATTTTTCATATTGGTGATTCGCGCATTTATCGGCTAAGACAAGGTAACTTAGAGCAAATGACTCGCGATCATCGTGTTTGGGTTTCTGAAGAAAAGAATTACCTGAACAGGGCTATGGGAATAGAGCCGCGGTTAGAGGTTGATTACAAAGAAACTCCTTTAGAAGTAGGGGATGTTTTTTTTATGAGTACCGATGGGGTGCATGATTTTATTTCTGAAAAATTTCTTAAGGAAAGTCTGCAATCAGCAAAAGACTTTAATGTTTTAGCTGAAGAAATTGTGCAGCAGGCAAGTGATAATAAAAGTGATGATAATTTAAGCTGCCAAATTCTTCAGGTAGATGAATTACCCTTAGCAAAAGAAGATGAGGTGTTACGGCGTTCTGCTAATTTACCTTTTCCTCCGCCTTTAGAAGTAGGCATGATACTAGATGGCTATAAAATTGAAGCGGAGTTGCACGCGAGTAAACGCACACAAATTTATCGGGCTTTTGATACTCAAACGAATCAACGGGTGATTTTGAAAACACCTTCTATTTTGTATGAAGATGATACGCATTATATCGAGCATTTTTTGCATGAAGAATGGGCGGGTAAGCGCATCCACCATGATAATGTATTAAAAGTGTTAGATTCAGACCGGAAAAAAAGCTGCATTTATTATGTGACTGAGTACATAGAAGGGCAAACGATTCGGGAGTGGATTGAGAGTAACCCTAGCCCTCTTATTAGGGATGTTAGAGCGATTGCAGGACAAGTGATTAAAGGTCTGCGTGCTTTCCATCGTATGGAAATGTTGCATCAGGATTTAAAACCTGAAAATATTATGTTAGATAAACAAGGTGTGGTGAAAATTATTGATTTTGGTTCTGTCAAAATAGCCGGAATTACTGAAATTGGCCCGGTAGGTGGTTTAGCGGAAGAAAATGTTTTAGGCACACTTAACTATACAGCCCCAGAGTATCATTTAGGACTGAGGGCTAATATAAAATCAGATTTATTTTCCGTAGGGGTCATTTGTTATGAAATGATTAATGGTTCTCTACCTTATGGTGAGTTTCCTGAGAAACCTAATAAAATGAACTTAGCTAAGTTAAGTTATATCTCTAGTTTCCACCATAATGCAATGGTTCCAGAGTGGGTAGATGGCGCGCTAAAAAAAGCAACATCTATAGCAATGCAGACACGTTATGATGAATTATCAGAGTTTCTATATGATTTAAACCATCCGAACCCACATTTTTTAACGAATAGTTCTCGTGCCCCTTTAATGGAGCGTAACCCAATTATTTTTTGGAAATTACTGAGTGGCTTTTTATTTATGTTAAATATTTATTGGGCTTATATCATTTTTGGATAATAACGTGAGGGTTATTCTGCTTTTTTGAATTAATTCGTTATAATAAATAAAGTACTTGAAGTCGTTGTTGTTTTTACAATAGCTATTTCTTTTTTATTACTCAGTACTAAAAGTTTTGCTGATCTATTTTTCTAGGTAATAAGGAAAATGTGAAGCTGGTAAGTAATAACTTTTGGAACAAAGTGTAATACTCTATTTATATATAATAAACTTTTTTCATGACTGATTCAGAGACGAAAAATACGATTTCTAGTATCGAGCTAGCGACAAAAAACATATTAAAAGAGTCTGCTGAGAACCTAGAAGTTATCCCTGCTGTTGCACTTAAAATACTACGTTTAACCAGCGATGATAAGGTTACCCAAGTATCTGATTTATCTAAATTAATAGAAACAGAGCCAATCTTGGCGGCTAAAATTTTAGGGCAAGTTAATTCATCGGCATTCCCTTTACCAGAAGAAGTAACATCTTTGCATCGTGCTGTTAATATGCTCGGCTTTTCTGCTGTGCGTAAAATAGCGTTAGACCAATTGTTTTATAATAAGCTTTTTCAGCCTAAAGCGAATCAACAATTTGATCAATTATTCTTTTGGCAGCACTGTTTGTTTGTTGCTTCACTTGGGCGAGCGATTGCCGATGCTTTAGGCCATGATGATCCTGATCTGATTTATAGTGCAGGCTTAATGCATGATATTGGTAAAGTTGTCTTAGAATCACATGGGAAAGTAAGTTATAGCGATTTTATTTTCGCTAGCCAAAGCGAGGAGCAAGTCTCTATAAAAAGTGAGCATGATTTTTTTGGTTTGAGCCATGCGGATATTGGCTATGTTATTTGCCAGCAGTGGGATATTCCAGAACGAATTAGAGCTGTTGTTTATTGTCATCATGATTTTCCTGACGAAAATAGCGAGTTTTATAGCCATAAAGAAGATATTGCTATTGTCAGTATTGCTAATTATATTGCTTGGATGCATGGTATTGGCTCTATCTCATCAAATAGTACCCCCGATTTAGCCCCTGAAGTTTTAAAACATGTTGCCTTTGAAACATTAGATATTGAGCGCTTATTAAGTGAAGTTGATGCTGAAATGCAGAAGACAGGGGGGGTTTATGGAATAAATTTTCCAAGTTTAATTGAGCTACGTGCTACTTTAGTGCAAACAACACTATTTTTAAATCGACAAGGCAGTACAACTGAAACAGTTGATGCACTACCCAATAATATATCGTTAAGCAGTTTAACCACGCCACATAAAAGTTTGATTCCTGAAGAAATTATTCCATGGACATTAGCAGCTATTCAGCAAGATTTTTCTTTTGATCGACTAATTATGCTTAATATTGATTTAAAGCAGCGCTGTTTAGTGGTTGCAAACGCATTACCTAAATCATTTGATAAAGAAATACTTTCACATTTTAATGTGAAAGTTGAAAGCTTAAACCGTACTGTTTTGCAAAGTTTGCGCGAGCGAAAGGCTTTAATTATTAATCAACAATCTGAAGGTGAACTCAGTATCCTGCAACAATTTCAGGTGGATGAATTCTTATTGATGCCAATTTTAAGTGATAACCGGTTGATAGCTTTGTTTTATGCAGATAATTTCGACACTAAAGAAGCTATCAAGGAAAGCTCTATTAAGCAGGTAGGACCTATTATTCATGAGTTAGGGGTTGCGCTAACCAATGCTAAAAAGTTTGAGCTAGAGAAGCAAAGGGCAGAGTTAGATCCTTTAACTAACCTTATGAATAAACGTATGGTCTTAAACTATCTGACTGATGTATTCCAGTTGCCAGTTAAAGAGTTAGGAAAAGTTGCCATAGGGTTTATGGATATAGATCACTTTAAAAAATTTAATGATACCTGTGGGCATCAAGCAGGGGATGACGCTTTAAAAATTGTTGCTCAAATTATGCAATCATTAACTAGGCCTCAAGATTTTATTGGCCGCTATGGTGGTGAAGAGTTTGTTTTTATTTTACGTGATACGCATATCAAGGGAGCGGCGATTTATGCGGAAAGAATTAGAAAGGAAATTGAACGTAAAGGTAAAATATTAAGTCAGCGTTTTGAGGGCCATGCATTAACCGTTAGTATTGGTGTTAGTTTTTATAAGCCTAGTTATGCTACTTATGAACAAATGATCGAAGCAGCAGATATGGCGATGTATGCATCAAAAAAGAAAGGACGTAACCAAGTTTCTATTGCTTAGCATTTTCTTGCAGCCATAAAAATGCAGGCTCAAAAGCCTGCGTTCCTTTCAAAATCTTGCGTGAATGCCAGTAGGCACAGAATATGGGGAGACACAGGGTTATTGTCTTGTAAAATACCCAAAGATAGCAGCAAGGTAAGTTGCACCTCTTGCTTATGTGTATCCCTCGTATTACCCAAGCTTCATACAGGCTACCGCGACATGATTTTATTGAGCAGTTAGACTGAGTGTTGTTGCGATTAAATTCTCCGGTGCTTCTTTGATCTCAGCACTAACATCTAGTAAAAAGATTCTTTTAATGGGGATCTCTTTTGTGATGAGATATTCGGCAATTGATTCAGCACGTGCTCTTGCTAATTTTTGTAAGCGGTGTGAATTAGGTGGAATCCGTTTAGCTAATTTGTCTTGCGCAACGCTATAAAACTCTCCCATCTCCGGATTTTTCAATTTTGGAGTACCAAAGATCGAGCGCTCAGCAAGCTTAGGAAACGTTTCAATAAAGAGTGTGGCAAGATAATCTTGATACTCTTCTTCATTTAATTTTGTATGTTCTAGTAACACTTTGTGTTTATTTTTTTTGTTGAGTTCATTGACTTTTAGTTGAGTCAATTGCAAAGTTAATGCTTCAGACTGTAGAGCTGGCCAATCTTGATTGGAGAAAGCAGTCCCTTTAATTTCTAAACTTAGAGCAGGGCGTTCAAACAAAGCGACCGTTAATATATCAAGGTTTTCTTTTTGTTGGGTGCTTAACCCTGTTTTTCCTGCGGTAAAAATCACTTTACTAATGTCCGCATCACTGCCTAATAAAGAGGCAATAGCGTTAAAAGGAGAAGCAACAATTTTAGTAATCACATTAGCTAATGCATCAAAAACAAGCGTTGCAACACTAAGTTCTGGATTATCTAAATCTCCAGTGACGGGAACATCGAGTGCAATATTACCTTCACTATCTTCAAGTAATGCAATGGCGAGACCTAAGGGGAGAGAAACAGCATCAGGGTTTTCTACTTCTTCGCCTAATACGAGGTGCTCAATTAATAGGTTATTGGAAGCTGCTAGTTGCTTATCTTTTATTTTGTATTGCAGGCCTAATGTCATATTGCCTTTTTCAATTTTACGCCCTGCAAAGTCAGCCATATAAGGTGTAATTAATGGCAATGGCATACTATTAAAGTCTAAAGTGAATTCTGAATCCCCTGACTCCGGGGTGATTGTTCCTTTGATAATAACCGGTGAAATATTGGCAACACGGCCATCTAAGTTGATGTCATATTCCGCATTCTTTTTGGATGAAATACCTTTTACTGCCCCATTCAATTGAGTTAAGTGAGCTGAGAAAGGCAAAATCAGCGAGAGGTCAGAAAAATCAGCGCTACTATTGGTAATTAAAAATTTTGCGACCTTGAAGTGAGTCGGTGATTGTTTAGGTGCTTTTTTTGCGACTGGTTTTTGTTTCGACTTTTTAGGCTGGATAAGAATATCATTTACATTAATGCTTTTATCTTTACGAATTAAAACACGAGAATAGAGTTTATCTAGCTTGATAGTATCTATATTATGGGTATTCTTTGCCGTATCAACATCAATTTTAGAGAGACTGAGCTTTTTCCATTTGATAAAGTCATTATTAGAAATGGTATCGCGAGTAATGAGCTTATCAATATGCGTATTGCCTGTAAAAGTAATGGAGAGTGGCTTATCTTGTTCTTCTTGCAGGCTAATATTTGCATCAACATTAAATAGGCCTGAAATAATATTTAGGCGAGCAACACGATTAACATAAGGCTGAAATGTTCTTAGGGTAATATCTTTTAAGCTTAAATCTAATTCGCTAGAGAGTGGCGATAAACTGGTTTTACTGCTTAGCTTTAGCTTGCCTTTATTATTGAAAATAAAATCTAAATTTACAGGAAGTACAGCATCTTCTTTATTTGATAAACCTGAAGACTGTACATTGATCGCAGTTAAATCTATTTTTGCAGCGGGTGAAACGGTTTTATCCGTAAAGTTAAGTGAGTAGTTATTAATGGCGAGTTCATTGACCTGAATATTCCACGGGGCTTGCGCAGGTGCATCAGGGCTAGTGGTTTCCTCTTTAGTTGTACTGCTAGCTTTAGGGGCAAAAAGGGATTGATAATTAACAGTGCCGTCAGCATTTAGCCAAGCGTCAAAATGGCTGTTATTAGAGCTGACTTTATTAATCTCAACAGACTGTTTTAGTAGGTTGAATGAAATACCCGACAGGATGAAATCACCTAAATCAATAACGGCGTCATGGTCTAAGCTTTCAGCAATTTTAAGCTCATGGATAGCAACTTCTGCATTGTTAATAATGAGTTGCGTGCTGTCATCAGATAATTTTAATTGGTAATCTGCTTTTATTTTCTCGTAACCTTGAAGAATGGCAAAATTGACAGAATCAGCTAGGAAGAGTTGCCAAACTTTATTAAGTTTTAAGTTATTGAGTTCTATATGCCCATTAGACTCAAAAGGAGTTACCTTAATATCTCCTTGCCAAGTTAAAGAACCACCAGAAGCAAAATCAAGGGTAACACCTAGTTGAGAGTTTTTATGAGCTTTAGTAATGAAATCAGTGATATGTAGCGTTAATGGGTGGACGTTTGCTTGGTGAGAGGCAGAGCGCATATTGTCTTCCCAGCCAATATTACCTGTAATAAGGTCTATTTTGGCAATAGAAACAGGGAATAGCTCTTTTTTTTCTTGAGTTGATTTATCTTGCTCGGGCTCTTCTTCAGAGCTACTTAAATCATCAAAATTAAAAAGTCCTTGCTTGCTGCGAATAATCGCTACATTAGGTGAGTCGAGTAAAACTTGATCAATATGTAGAGATAAATCAAAAAGTGAACGTAAAACAGCAATATTGAGATAAAACTTTTTAAAAGTCACAAAATCAGACTTGTCTAAATTATGCAGTTGGAACCCTTCAATAGAAAATTCTAAGGAGAAAGGGTTGAATTGAATATCGGCAATTTCAATATGACGGTTGATTTGCTCTTTTGCTATTTTTGGAATTTGGTCATTTAATACGGCAGGTAAAATCAAAAAACCTAATACGGCATAAAGTGCTAAAAAGGATACGGCTGAAATAAGAGTAATTTTTATTTTTTTAGATAAGAATAATTTCGGCATAATTTTTTATAGCATCATTACAGTTGTTAGTGATAAAAGTATTTTATAGTAAACGAATTAAATGATCTGTTTTAACCTGGTTATTTAAGCAGTTCAGGTAAAAAGAATTCACTCACTAATAAAGGGTGTTGGTGAAGAGAGTAAACAGTACGCCTCCCCCATAGGTTTTCATTAATTATGGCCTTTTTTTGAATTGCTGCAGACCAATCTTGTGTTTTTATTTGTGCAACTTCTAAGGCGAGGCGTTTTAATTTTGGATAAGAAAAAATAACTTCACCCAAAGGGCGGTTCCCTAAATGAGATAAATTTTGCTGCGCGCTATGCAAGGTAGATTGCGGGATAATAGTTCTAGCTAAAACGAGGGGAACATTATCGGCATAGAGTAGCACTTCGCGGTTTAAAATATACTTTGCAGGAGGCACTTTAAGTAGCCGACTTTCTGATATAAAGGCGCGTTGCCAATGTTGATGTAAAACTTCTACTCGAACACAGTCACCATATTGCGCTCTAAGGCGTTGTGTAATTGATCCTAGCTCATTAATCCAAGAAGCGCTACTGGCTGGAATATTAAGACGACTATGTAAGCGTTTACAAAACCAAACAGGTTCTTGAGGGTAGAGAGTACTTTTATAATTCAATGCGGTATTAAACCTCTGCATATTTGGTGGTTGTGCCTAGCCAACGATTAATAAGTGCCTGTGTATTTTCAGGGTGATCTTTTTGGATTAAAGCAGCGGCTTCGGAAACAGAATCTAATAAACCGGCATCTCGTTCTAAATCGGCTATTTTAAACTGCATCTGCCCCGTTTGTTTGGTGCCCATCATTTCGCCAGGGCCACGTAATTCTAAATCTTTTTCAGCGATAACAAAACCATCGCTGGTTTCACGGAGTATATTTAAGCGCTCACGCGAGGTATTTGACAGCGGTGGCTTATACATGAGCAAGCAATAGCTATCATTGGTTCCTCTACCTACACGGCCACGGAGTTGATGTAATTGAGAAAGGCCTAAGCGCTCTGGGTTTTCGATAATCATGAGACTAGAGTTCGGCACATCAACACCGACTTCAATAACAGTAGTCGCGACTAATAAATCTAATTCGTGTTGCTTAAATGCAAGCATAATTTGTTCTTTTTCAGCGGCTTTCATACGCCCATGAACTAAGCCAACACGAATGTTTGGCAGTGATTCCGCTAAATATTGTGCAGAGTCTTCAGCAGCTTCACATTGTAAAACTTCAGATTCCTCAATTAGCGTACAAACCCAATAAGCTTGATGCCCTTGTGCCACCCATGCGTTAATTTTTGCAATAATTTCATCGCGTCTATCGGAGGGAATTGCTCGGGTAATAACAGGAATCCTGCCTGGGGGGAGTTCATCAATAATGGAAATATCCAAATCAGCATAGTTCAGCATGGCTAAAGTACGTGGAATGGGAGTGGCTGTCATAATTAATTGATGTGGCTTAGAGTTTTCTGTTTGGCCTTTATCGCGTAAAGCCATGCGCTGGTTAACGCCAAAACGATGCTGCTCATCGATAATAATTAGCCCTAAACGTGAGAAATTAACGGCTTCTTGAAATAAAGCATGCGTGCCAATAATAATGCCAGCCGTACCATCCGCAATATCTAACAGTGCTTGGCTGCGTTTTTTGCCTTTTAGTTGACCGGTTAAATAAGTGATTTGAGTATTAAAATCTTTAAACCAGAGACTAAAATTGCGTAAATGCTGCTCTGCCAATAATTCTGTCGGCGCCATAATGGCAACTTGGTATTGGTTGCTTAAAGCGAGTAAAGCGGCATAAGCAGAGACGACTGTTTTTCCAGACCCTACATCACCTTGCACTAAGCGTAGCATTGGGTTGCCTTTTGAGCAATCACGACTAATTTCAGCAATAACACGTTGCTGTGCTTGAGTTAGTTGAAAGCTAAGGGTGCTGAGGAATTTTTGCGTATGCGCAGGGTTTTCAGCGAGTTTGGGTGCTTGCCAGTGTTTAGCGGTCGATTTTTTTTGTAACTGGCTTAATTGATGTGCAATTAACTCCTCAAAAGCGAGGCGTTTTAATGCGGGATGTGTGCCGGATAAGTTTGCTGTAGAAAGCTCGCTTGCAGGTGTATGTAATGTGGTTAATGCAGTTTGCAAGCTAGGAAACTGGTATTGCTTGAGTAGGGTAATGGGTAATAAATCAGGCAAATTATCGGGTGCGTTATGATAAGCATCAAGTGCTTGATTGGCTGCTTTTCTAAGTGTGGACTGGCGGAGTCCATCGGTTAAAGGGTAAATGGCTGTTAATGAGTCTTGAATAAGGCATTCTTCAGGAGATTGAATGATTTTATAATCAGGATGAATGACTTCAAAGCCTGAATAGCCTTCTTTTATTTCACCAAAGCAACTGATTAATGTGCCTGTTGATAAACTGTTGTGTTGCTTGGCGGTAAAGTGGAAAAATCGTAAATTTAATAGTCCTGTTTCATCGCTAATCTGACAATTTAATATGCGTCGACCATGATGGCTAATCGAGCAGGAAGTCACGCGTGCGCAAACTAAAGCGGTATAACCAGCGCGTAAGTGGCTAATTTGTTGTATGCGAGTACGGTCTTCGTAACGAAGTGGTAAGTGGAAAAGAAAATCGCGGACTTGGTAGATATCGAGCTTTTCTAAACGGCTGACTGATTGTCCGCCAATCCCTTTTAAAGAGACAGCGGGCTGATTAAGTATTGAATCTGCATCCATAAATAGTTATATCACAAGGAAGCGTATTTTTAGAAAATACAGTAGCGTAGTTGAAATGGAATGTCGCTGTTTGCTTGTTTAGGGCGTTCTAAGCCCATTTCTAGACTCATAAATCGTGCTGTAATTCGATGTTTTCCACCGCTTATTTCAGCATAGTAAGGAATATCTTTAGTTAACTGTAAAATAGCGAGTTGGTAGGGCTGTGCGGTTTCTAAAGAGGACTGGAAAAACCCCTGTTTGGCGATTTGCTCACTAGTCGCACCACTAAGCCTGAGAAAGCTCAAAGTGAGTTCGATGGCTTTGCGGATGGGAGCAAATTGGTTTACCCAAGCATGAATACTTTTTTGCTGACTTTCTTCAGGCTGCTGTAGCCAAAAATGGTAGGCAGGTATGTCAAACGAACAGGTTCCTGCTGGGATGCTATTACGTTGGCTAATCGCCTGAAATAAATTACTTTGCATGCTGGAAATATCAATCTTACCATTGCGGGCATAAAGAGATTTACTCGTGGTACTTAATTCATCAAGTATTGTTTGCAGGCGTTGTGTATCAACTTCTTGATTGTTAGATAATTGATTAAGGCGATTGGCATGCCGCTCCAGCTCTTTTAAGGTTTCAGCCTTTAAATCGTGACGACTGAAAATTTGTAAAATATCGACTAATGTACTGATAATAGCTCGTTTATCTAAAATATTTGTACCAGACATAAAGTGATCAAGCTGTAAAAATAGCTGTTCTAAACGCATAAAAACACGCATACGCTCATTAAGAGGGAATTCGTAATTAATATAGTCTAGGCTCACGCGGATTCCTTTAAAAATTGATGATGTAAATGGTCAACTTGCTGCTGTAACTGAGAGTTATCTCGGATATTATTGTTAATAATACTGTCTGCTGCAGTTAGGCGTTGGTTTCGACTTACTTGGCTATGAATAATAGCATTGATTTGCTGAGAATCCAGTTGGTCACGTAATTGTACTCTTTTTATTTGCTCCGTTTCAGAGCAGTCGACGACTAAAATATGATCGACACTGGCTTGCATATTCGTTTCTAAAAGCAGAGGAATAGCAATAATACAATAAGTACTAGTTAAACCCTGAACTTGTTGTTCAATTTCTGCGTAAATGAGCGGGTGCATAAGACCTTCTAACTGGCTTTTTTTTTGCGGGTTATTAAAGATGATTTCCCGTAATTTAGTACGGTTTAAGTGGCCTGTTTTACTGAGACAGTTTTCACCAAAATTTTTGATAATTTTTTCTAAAGCAGGCGAGTTGGGCGTAACTAAGGCATGTGCAATTTCATCAGCATCGATAATAGGGGTGTTATGTTGTCTAAACAGTTCAGCAACGGTGGATTTTCCACAGCCAATTCCACCAGTTAATCCTACCTTAAACATAGGTTTATAAGCCTATGCTTGTTAAATATGCGGCATTAATAGCATCACCCCAAATAAGTGCAATCCACCCAGCAATAGCTAAATAAGGGCCGAAGGGGATAGGAATGTTTTTATCACGGCCTAAAATGATCATCATAGAAATGCCGATAATAGCGCCAACTAGAGAAGAAAGTAGGACGATAATCACTAAATACTGCCAGCCCAACCAAGCACCTAGTAAAGCTAACAGCTTAAAGTCACCGTAGCCCATGCCTTCTTTACCCGTCACTAACTTAAATAACTGATAAATACTCCATAAAGAGAGATAGCCAGCCATTGCACCTATTAAGCTAGAAGTGATGTCCGTATAAATACCGAATAAGTTGAGTAGTAAGCCCAGCCAAAGAACGGGTAGGGTGATATTGTCCGGTAGTAATTGGTGGTCAATATCAATACCACTGAGAGCAATTAATGTCCAAGTAAGAAATAAAGCAAACAATGTTTCAAGTCCACCCCCCATCTGATAAGCCACGACTGCAGAAGCAACCCCAGTTAACGCCTCAACAAAAGGGTAACGAAGCGATATTTTTTGTTGGCACGCAGCGCACTTGCCTTTTAAAAATAAATAGCTAAAAACAGGAATGTTTTGGTAACTTTTAATTCCAGCATCACAATTAGGGCAGTGTGATGCTGGCAGGCAGAGGTTGAATACTTTAGGTGAGGGCTCAGTAATAGGGAGCTCTAAAAACTCTTGGCATTCTTGTTTCCAGCCGCGTTGCATCATAACGGGTAAACGGTAGATCAGTACATTAAGGAAGCTACCAACGAGTAAGCCTAAAATTCCGGCAAAGAAGCTGAGTAATGAAGGGTTATCTAAAATAATGGAATAGGCTGACATGATAGGTATAAAGCAAAGTAATGGATCAAAAGGGCTTATTGACTAGCCCTTCATGATTTGAAACAAAAAAGAAGGGAAACTGGTTTTTTTAGCCCACAGCCGCACCTAGCTTGAAGATAGGTAAGTACATAGCAACAATTAAGCCCCCAACAAGAACCCCAAGAATACACATAATGAAAGGTTCCATTAAGCTACTTAGGTTGTCGACTAAGTTATCAACTTCTTCTTCGTAAAAGTCAGCAACTTTATCTAACATTTTATCGATAGAGCCTGATTCTTCACCAATGGCGAGCATTTGTATAACCATGTGAGGGAATAGCTGAGTTTGTACCATTGCGTATTGTAGGCGTTGCCCTGTGGCAATTTCATCGCGCATTTGCATAACAGCGGTGTAATAGACGATATTACCTGTTGCGCCGGCAACTGATTCTAAAGCTTCAACTAAAGGGACACCAGCTGCAGACATGGTGGATAGTGTTCGTGCAAACCGAGCAATAGCTGATTTGTGCAAAATAATGCCGACAATGGGGATTTTAAGCATCATTCGATCTAAGAAATAATTAAATTCTTTTGAGCGCTTTTTAAAATAGCCAAAGGTATAAACAGTGGTAATCACACTACCCACAATATAGTACCAATAAGCGACCATCCAGTCGGAAAGTCCCATTACCCATAAGGTAAAGCTAGGTAAATCAGCACCGAAGCTATCGAATAGGTCTTTGAAAACAGGCACAACAAAAATAAGCAAAATAGCGGTAACTACAAAAGCAACAACGATAACGGCAACAGGGTAGGTGAGCGCTTTTTTTACTTTTGCTTTAATCGATTCAGATTTTTCTTTATAAGTGGCAATTTTATCCAGTAAAGTTTCTAATACCCCAGCTTGCTCACCGGCATCGACTAGATTACAAAAAAGCTCATCAAAGTAAATGGGATGCTTTCCTAGAGCTTGCGCTAAAGTATCTCCCCCTTCAATATCGGCTTTTATGCCCAGTAACAGCTCTGCCATTGATGGGTTTTCGTGGCCTTTACCGACAATATCAAAGGATTGCACTAGAGGCACACCAGCTTTTAACATGGTGGCTAGTTGTCTAGCAAAGATGGCAATATCTTTGGTGGTAATTGCTTGGGTCGCTTTAGTAAATAACGCTTTAGGTTTTTTCTTAACGCTAATGATACGAATTCCGCGACGGCGTAACTCTGCTTTTGCGGCTGCTTCATTGAGTGTAGGTAGTTCGCCTGTGAGTACTTTTCCGTGTTTATCTTTTCCTTTCCAAAGAAAGTCTATTTGGGTATTACCTAAATCTTCAGCCATGATTATCCTCGTGTTACGCGGTCAACTTCTTCAATAGTGGTGATGCCTTGCATAATTTTAAGTAAGCCGGAACGCCTTAAATCATTAATACCTTCCGAGCTTGCTTGATCAGCAAGTTCCATTGCATTACAGTTGTTTAGAATTTTAGAGCGCATTTCTTCGCTAATGGGCATGACTTGATAAATACCCACTCGGCCTTTGTAGCCATCATTACAATGGTCGCAACCTATCGCTCTGTAGGCGGTGAAAGTGCCAATATCTTCTGGGGTGAAACCAGCTTCTATTAGAGTTGTTTCTGGAAATTTAGAGTCTTCTTTACAGCGTTCACATAAACGTCGTGCAAGTCGCTGCGCCATAATAAGTAAAACGGAGGAGACAATATTAAAAGCAGGGATGCCCATTTGTAATAGACGGTTTAAAGTCTGAGGGGCATCATTAGTATGCAGTGTTGATAAAACCATGTGTCCTGTTTGCGCGGCTTTTACAGCAATTTCTGCGGTTTCTAAATCACGAATCTCCCCGACCATAATGATGTCTGGATCTTGTCGTAAAAAAGCACGTAAGGCAGAAGCGAAATCTAATCCCGCTTTAGGATTCATATTTACTTGGTTAATTCCTTCAACCGTAATTTCAACAGGGTCCTCAGCGGTAGAAATGTTTTTTTCTATAGTGTTGAGAATATTTAGCCCTGTGTACAGAGTCACGGTTTTACCACTCCCTGTTGGTCCGGTAACCAATACCATGCCGTAGGGTTTAGCAATAGCAGAAAGGAATAGCTCTTGTTGTTCGGGTTCAAAACCTAGTTTTTCTATACCTAATTGAGCGCTAGTTGGATCTAATATACGCAGTACAACTTTTTCCCCAAATAAAGTGGGGCAGGTGTTAACACGAAAATCAATGGCGCGCGTACGGGATAGTTTCATTTTAATCCGGCCATCTTGCGGAACACGACGCTCAGCAATATCCATTTTAGCCATGACCTTTATGCGCGAAATGATTCGGTTGGAAATATTAGCGGGAGGAGAGGCAATTTTGTGTAGCATGCCATCGCTCCGAAAACGAATGCGAAATGTTTTTTCAAAAGGTTCTAAATGGATATCAGAAGCGCCTTTTTTGATGGCATCTAATAAAATTTTATTAACAAATTTAACAATGGGGGCATCATCAATATCGTTATCATCATCTTCCTGTTCAGTTTCATCGCCGCCTGAAATTTCTATATTGCTTAAATCATCATCAAGCATATCCTCCATAGATGTGTCGGCGGCTTCTAAAAAAGTCTCAATGGTTGCAGTGAGCTTATCCTCTTCAACAAGAATTGCTTCAGTGTTGAGCCGAGTATGAAATTTTATATCATCTAAGGCAGTTAGGTTTGTTGGGTCAGAAACACCAACAAACAGACGGTTTCCTCTTTTATAAAGAGGAAGGGCATGATGTTTATGGATAAGGTTTTCACTGAGGATATCTTTAGGTAAATGAGAGATATCCATACAAGATAAGTCAAAAAAGGGAACACCAAATTCAACAGAAGCATGAGCCGCAATTTTATTGGCGGGAACTAAATTATTTTTAACTAAATAGCTGAGTAAGCGGGTTTTAGAGCTAATGGCATTTTCTGCATGTTTTTGGATATCTGCTTCTGTAATTAAGCCACTATTTATAATGCATTTTATTAGGCCACTGAAATGAAAATCTGAATTTTTTACCATAAGTTTAGTTAAGTGGTTTTATTGTTGCGATTATTAACAATGGGTTATTAGTGAATATAGACTAAATCAGAGTGTTAGCCAAGCATTTCATTTTTTTCAAAAGAATATTTTGTGGCTTAATGGCTTAAAAATTAGTTTAATAAATTGATAATAAATTCACGAATGGATGTAGGTTCAAAGGGTTTATCTAAAATTGCAGAAACACCGGCATGCTGAACAGCGGCAAGTCTTTGCTTATTCTGTTCGCTAGTAATCATAATAATAGGGGTGGTTTTTTGCGTACTTTGCTCACGTATATAGGTAGTAAGTTCCAGGCCATCAACTTCAGGCATATTATAATCAGTAATAATTAAATCAAAATATTGATCTTCTAGTAAAGGAATGGCTTCACTGCCATCCATTGCTTGGGTAATGTTTTCAATACCTAAATCGGATAAAATTCGGCGTATATATTTTAGTGAAAGTGCGCTGTCATCAACAATTAATACGGAAGTGTCTTCGATATCAAAGTGATCTAAATCAGCTTTTTCTGGGTGTAAAAAAGTATTTGTTGCTGTTAGTGCAATATTTAACTCTTCTATACTAAAAGGTTTAGGAAGAATGGCAATAGCACCTGCTTGACGAATTGGATCTAGATTTTTGATATGTGTTTCACTAGAGATCAACATAAAAGCCATATCGTAATTTTCATCATATTCGCGAAGATTATGAATGAGTTCTGTCCCTGTCATATCAGGCAAATACATAGCGCTAATAATCAGGTCTGGCTGTGACAGTGCTAAATTATCAAAAACAGAGTCACCAGAAGGGCAATGTGTGATGTTAGAAATACCGAGTTGCTCAAGGTACTTTTGAATAATGTGTTGTTGAGTCATTGAAGGCTCAACAAGGAAAACCTGTAAATCAGAAAATTGATTGCTCATTTTTGGATGCGAAATAAGTTAAGTCCCAGAGAGGCTTGTTGTGTAAAGTGCTTAGCAAGATTAAACTCTTCTTGTGTGAGCGATTGAGTGTTACTGGCTCTATCGGCATAAAATAAACCGATAAGATTACTGCCTATAAATAAAGGTAAAAGAAAACATTCAACACGGCCAATGGTATTGACAACGTGGCTAGTGAAATAGGCCTGATGCTGTTGTGGGCTAGCCCAAATCCCTTGATTAGATTGGCAAGCCATTTTAAACAGGTTAGTAGGCTTAGATGTTAACAAAAAATTAATTTTTTGTTCCGTATTATTTTTATTCCAGTCTAAAGAAAATTTTTCATGTAACGATTTTTTATCCGGGCTAGCCAGCATGAAGCAACTTCTATCCATCCCCATACTGAGATGAATGCCTTTAACCGCAAGCTCAAATAACTCATCTAGGTTAATTTTTCCTGAGAGTAATTGACTGATATCTTGCAAAATTTGGAATTGAATCTTTTGTTTTTCTTCGGCCTCTAAAGTTGTTTCTTGTTCTTTTTTATCTGGGCCTATTTTAATAAGGTTGGATGCCTCGTGCGCACCAAATTGCTTCGCAATTTGTATGGCAGACTCAGTATTGTCACGTAATGATTCTTTTAAATATTTTGGAGACTTTCCAGTCAGGTCTTCGAGTTTTTCAAGGCAAACTTCCATTTCTTCAGAATCCCAGCCTTGCTCAATAGCACTAGGGATTTCTTGGCCAAGATCCACTAAGTTTGAGCGACTGTTTTTTATATTATGAATAGATTCCTCTATTAAGCCCGTGAGCTGCCAAGATTGGCATAAAGATTGGCTTAAATGATTTAAGTGGAAACCAAGAACTTGTTGTTCAGCTTTTTCTTTTGGCATGCCCTGCTGTAGCAAGTGCAATACTTCTTCCCCTTTTTGATTACTAAAACACCAAAAAGCAATATCACCAATGTTTTTTAATAAGGTAGCAAGAAAGACTTCTTCCGCCTGAATATCATCAGCTAATACAGCAAGAGCTTTGGCTTGAACGGCAGAGTGAATTGCAGTGGCAATTTCTTCATTGGCTTTAGCTTTGTTCTTTTGCGAGAGAATGGCGTCAAAAAGCACGCAAATAATAGTAAGTTCTTTAATAACGACAAAGCCTAAAACGATAATAGCACGCGTTACCGTCAGCATTTTTCTACTTGAGGGGTTGTAGTAGATAGTGTTGCTAATTTTAAGCACTTTTGCGCTTAAATTAGGGTCGTGCATAATAATTTCAGCAAGATCCTTCGCGCTTTTTTTATCTTCATTAATTAATGCTTGAATTTTCTGTGTGGTACTAGAAAAAATCGGCATTTCTCGGTCATGAAGAGTATGCGTCCATGACTCAAGGTTGGTTGGTTCAGTATCTATCATGCTAGGCTAATAGTAAGAGGAGTAAGCGAGTTTAGCTTTAGACTAAGCTCGCATGTCATAGTATTAAAGTGCTTTAATTTTAACTAATTGCTCATTAAAATTAATTAGTGAGCTTTGAATCGTTGCTAACTTTTCTTTTTCTTTATCGATGACAGCAGCAGGGGCTTTATCAACAAACTTAGGGTTGTTTAGTTTGCCTTCAATACGCGGCAAATCTTTTTCTAATTTTTGAATTTCTTTTTCTAAGCGGGCAATTTCAGCCTCTTTATCAATTAAGCCAGCCATCGGAATTAAAATACGTAAATCACCCACTAAAGAAATCGCTGATTCAGGTACCGTATCATCAGCAGTTAAGCGAGTGATGGATTCAATGCGACCAAATTTTTGTAGATAGATATCGGCCTGTGGTAAATGTTTTTCATCCTCGGCACTGATATTTTCCAGTAAGACAGGCAGTGGTTTGCTGGGTGGAATATTCATTTCACCTCGAATACGGCGCACACCTAAAATAAAGGCTTTAGTCCACTCAATGGCTGCGATGGCATCTTCATCTACCTCAGAGGCATCAAATTCAGGGTAAGCTTGCAGCATAATCGTATCTGCTTCAATTCCGGCTAATGGTGCAACTCGTTGCCAAATTTCTTCGGTAATAAAGGGCATAATCGGATGTGCTAAACGTAAGATAGACTCTAAAACTTTTAATAAAGTTTGCCGCGTTCCACGTTGTAGTGCGGCATCATCTGATTGCAGGGAAATTTTAGAGAGCTCTAAATACCAATCGCAGTATTCATTCCAAGTGAAATCATAGATTTCTTGCGCGGCATGGTCAAAACGATAATTCTCAATGGCATCACTGGTAGAAGCTGCAACTTGGTTAAAGCGCGATAAAATCCATTTATCTGCTTGGCTGTAGGCCAATTCACCGCCATTTACACCGCAGTCTTGATCTTCGGTATTCATTAAGACAAAGCGCGCGGCATTCCATAATTTATTACAGAAGTTACGGTAACCATCAATACGCCCGGCATCTAAACGAATATCGCGCCCAGTTGATGCCAATGAAGCAAAGGTAAAGCGTAGAGCGTCGGTTCCATAAGAAGGAATGCCGTCAGGAAATTCTTTACGAGTGGCTTTCTCAATTTTTTCCGCTAAATGCGGTTGCATCATGCCTTTAACGCGTTTAGTGACTAAATCTTCAAGGCTGATACCATCGATTAAATCAATCGGGTCTAAAACATTACCTTTTGACTTGGACATTTTTTGTCCAGCAGAATCACGCACTAAGCCATGAATGTAGATTTTATTAAAAGGGATTTCCCCCATGAATTTTTTACCCATCATAATCATACGGGCAACCCAGAAGAAAATAATGTCAAAACCTGTCACTAACACGCTAGTGGGATAATGTTGAGCTAATTCAGGTGTTTGCTCTGGCCAGCCTAAGGTAGAAAAAGGCCATAAGGCAGAAGAGAACCAAGTATCTAAAACGTCATCATCTTGCTTTAACATAAAATCATCAGCAAGATTATGCTTTTCACGCACCTCGGCTTCAGTACGCCCCACATATACGCCACCATCTTCATCGTACCAAGCTGGGATACGGTGCCCCCACCAAATTTGACGCGAAATACACCAATCTTGGATATTATTCATCCATTCGTAATAAGTGTTTTTCCAGTTATCCGGTACAAATTGAATTTCGCCACTTTTCACTGCTTCAATGGCAGGCTCAGCCAGTGGCCCAACTTTCACATACCATTGATCAGTTAATAAAGGCTCGATGATGCTACCTGAACGATCACCACGTGGAACCATTAATTTATGGTCTTCAATTTTTTCTAATAAGCCCAGCGCGTCTAAATCTGCAACAATTTGTTTACGTGCGGCAACACGATCTAAACCGATATATTTTTCAGGAATAAAGGCCGTTTCATCTTCTTCATGCTCACGAATTGCTGCGTCTTTAGTGAAAAGGTTGATTAAACCGCCGTGTAGTTGATCTTGTATAGTCGTGGTATCTTTATGGCGTGACCAAACTTCATAATCATTAAAATCATGCGCAGGGGTGATTTTTACACAACCTGTACCAAACTCAGGGTCAACGTATTCATCAGCAATAATAGGAATTAAGCGTCCTGTTAAAGGCAATTTAATAAACTGCCCTAAGAGATGTTGGTAGCGCTCATCAGAAGGGTGAATAGCGACCGCTGCATCACCTAGCATGGTTTCAGGGCGTGTGGTGGCAACGATTAAATGACCTTCGCCATTGGCAAGTGGGTAGCGCATATGCCACATAAAGCCATTTTCTTCTTCGGATAATACTTCTAAATCAGAAACTGCCGTATGTAAAACAGGGTCCCAGTTAACAAGGCGTTTACCACGATAAATTAAACCTTCTTCGTAAAGCTTAACAAATACTTCTTGAACTGCTTCGGACATGCCGTCATCCATCGTGAAGCGTTCATTTTTCCAATCTAACGATGCGCCCATACGACGTAACTGTTTGGTAATCGTACCGCCGGATTCTTCTTTCCAATCCCAAATGCGGTCGATAAATTTCTCACGCCCATAATCATGGCGTGTTTGGCCTTCTTTATTAATTAAACGTTCGACCACCATTTGCGTGGCAATACCCGCATGGTCAGTCCCTGCTTGCCATAAGGTGTTTTTACCTTTCATACGATGGTAGCGGGTTAGCGCATCCATAATCGTATCTTGGAAAGCGTGCCCCATGTGCAGACTGCCCGTAACATTGGGCGGAGGAATCATAATACAAAAAGATTCGCCTTCGCCACTAGGCGCAAAGTAGTCCTGTTCTTCCCATGTGTTATACCAGCGTTGTTCTAGGGTAGAGGGGTCGTATATTTTATCCATGGGAGTGTTTTTGTTTGAATGGTTAAGTATAAGTAGAGGAAAATAATAGCTGCTCATTTTACGCTAAAATAGTAAAGAGCTATATTGCCGGATATCTTTCTGTAAGAGCTTATAGCAATGATTGTTGGGGTATTGGGCGCGAGTTTCTGCAAATACATCAATTGTTTTTAGTTTGTTGAAATACTCTGTAGTAAGGTTAGCGTCTTTGTGTTTTTGGAGCTGCTCTTTTTTTTGACGCGATAATTTTTTAATGAGGTCTGCTGCTAAACGTTTCACTTCTTTTTCTATGTCATGCCCGCGAAAATATAAAAAAATGTTGTCTTTGCATAAGCCCTTTTCAGTAAGGCTTTTTAATTGTATTGCAGATAACGTGTGTGTAGTAGGGGCGTTATACTCACCAGTGTCTAAGTTTAATTGTTTAAGAGACATTTGAATAATTCTTTTTTGTCCTCGCTTAGTGCTTAGTAAGTAGAGTAAAAAGCTACCATAAATGTAATTGGACCAATGTTTAAATAAAACTTCTAAACATTCATCATTAGAGTTTTGAGATAGGCAGGCAGCAGCATAGCAAAGTTCTGTTAAACCAATTGGGTTGTAATAATAGTTTTCAATAGCATAAGCATAGGTTTGGAAGCAAAAGGGGCTATTATAAATATCTACATTTTTAGATAATAAGTAATCATAGTCACTGTCGATACAAATAAGAACTGTTATGCCTAACGTAATACTGCCATCTTTTATTGCCGTTAGAATGGAGTCTTTTCCATTTGCTACGCTAAACTGAGAAATCTCTCGGACATTAACATCTAAGTGAAGTTTTTTAAATTCTTTCCCCCAAAAACGTACATCTTCATAGCCTTCTACATAAGCAATAATGCCTAAGTCTTGTCCAAAAGCTTTATGCGCTTCATTGAGTTCAGTTGAAAACCCAAAGTTAGGTATTTTCTTTTCAATTATCATCGTAATAGACTAAATTTCAGATAGTTCTAAACAATGCCCTAGCCAGCCATTTTGTACAAGACTAGGGGAATGTGTTGCGATGATAAATTGATTGTCAGGTGCTAAATCGGATAAATCTTTAATTAAGTTATGCTGCCATTTTACATGCAGAGATATTTCAGGCTCATCAAATAAAAATAGACTGACTTTGTCTTTGTATAAGAAAACAACAAAAAATAGGTAAATTAAGGTTTTCTCACCGCGCGAGAGTAGATGCCATGATATTTTTTCTTGGCTATTGATATGTTGCAGAGTTAGTTTATTTTCACTATCTCGTGTGAGTTCTTTACCTGATTCGAGGAAATAGCTATTAAGCAACTTTATAACAGCATTAATCGATTGTGATTTACTTTTCCAGTCTTTATAGGTAGCCATTTCTTCAAGTTTTTGAGAAGGCTTATCACTAAGTATCAATTCACTAGCCATACTATTGTTTTGTGATTCTAAAATCTGAATAGCATTCCTTAAATAAGCAAAACGTCCATCAATTGAATTTTTATATAATGCCCAATAATTTAATGAAAAATCAATATTACTTTTGTCTATATTATGTAATGTTTCTCTATCTTCTTGGAATAAAAAGGCTAATGGTTTATTTGATATATTACTTTCGGAATTTTCTTCGCTAGGAAAATTTAAGGTTTGTATATTAAATTGTCCTTTTATTTCGCTAGAATAATTGATGTGATGAATGTTTTGGTTTTCTTCGTTAGCTTGGTAAAAATGTTCAATTTTCTTTAGTTCGTTGAAGTTATGTACACTTGTCTCGCTTTTATGCAACTTGAGGATTTCTTCTTTAAGCGATTTTTGTTGTTCGATTTCAGGCAGTATTGCAGTCTGAATAGTCACATTATTTGAGAAAGTCGCTTTAGCTGACCAAAAACGATTTTTTGAGGTGGCAGGTAATCCTTTTTTAGAATGCACATCTAAAGTATCGTAAATAATATTCAGTAAGGTGCTTTTTCCCGACCCATTAATTCCCGTAAGAAAAGTCACTCTATCAGTAAAAGGGAGTGTTATATTCTCTGTATCCCATAGGTTGATGATTTCTATTTGTGATAGCTGCATTTTTATTCCTAATTTAGTCAGTGCTAAATTGTCTTAAATCTTATGGGTATTAATATCAATTTTTAAAGCTTGATACTGTCGATAGCGTTCTCGACCTGCCTGCTTATGGGATTCATCATTATCTAGCAACTCAAAAACTTGTTCAGATTGCTCAATATTTTCTGGTAATTTTGTAGATAAATTAATCAGAGTATGTCGCCACAATTCTGGTGCTTGTTGCGTGCCTATCAGGGCGGCATTATTGCTATTAGGTAATTCGTTTTGATAAATAACGTGCGGGACAAAACTATTTGCTCTGAACGTCCATAATAAACGGTCTAAACGCTCCGCTTGTTCTAGGTTATCGACTAAAAGGTAGCATTTAAAACCTAAGCGAAATGCTTTTTCTGCGAGTTTGCATGCAAAGGTATGTCGCCCCTGTTCTGATTGGGACGACAAAATATAAAAGTTTACCTTAGGCAGCATTCGCGCGGTTTAATAGGTATTGAACCAAAAGCGGCACAGGGCGACCTGTTGCACCTTTAGCGTCACCACTTTTCCATGCAGTTCCGGCAATATCTAAATGCGCCCATTGGTAATCTTCAGTAAAGCGCGATAAGAAACAACCGGCGGTAATTGCGCCACCAAAACGACCACCAATATTAGCAATATCTGCAAAGTTAGATTTTAATTGCTCTTGGTATTCATCATCTAAAGGTAAACGCCAGACTTTATCTAAAGCAGTGTCACTGGCGCTATTTAATGCAGCAGATAAGTTATCATCGTTACTCATTAAGCCGGTATTGATTTGACCTAAAGCAACCATGCATGCACCAGTTAAGGTTGCTAAATCAATCACGACATCAGGGGTGAATTTTTTAGCGTAGGTGAGGGCATCACATAAAATTAAACGCCCCTCTGCGTCGGTGTTTAAAATTTCAATGGTAAGGCCAGCCATGCTAGTAACAATATCGCCCGGTTTATTAGCATCACCATCCGGCATATTTTCTGAAGAAGGAATAATACCGACAATATTTAAAGGTAGATTTAACTCTGCCGCAGCTTGTAATGTACCTAAAACAGCAGCACTACCGCACATATCATATTTCATTTCATCCATGCCTGCGCCCGGCTTAAGTGAAATACCACCGGCATCAAAGGTAAGCCCTTTACCGACAAAAACAATAGGTTTTGCCTCTTTATCTGCGCCGTTATACTCCAAGGTAATCAACTTCGCAGGTTGACGGCTACCGCGACTGACAGAGAGTAAAGACCCCATGCCGAGTTTTTGCATATCAGCTTCTTCTAAAATAGTGGCTGATAATGATTTGTGCTGTTTTGCCATATCAACCGCTTGCTCGGCAAGATAAGTTGGGGTACAAAAATTACCCGGTAAATCAGAAACATGTTTTGCTAATTTTACACCTTGTGCAATAGCCGTTCCTTGGGTAATTCCGGTTTGTACATCATCACTAGTATCGATTTGGCAGAGACTTAGCTGAGTTAAAGTGATTTTATCGGCAGGTTTACTTTTGCAAGCATCAAATTGATAAAGACTTGCACTAAAAGCTTCCACGATTTGACGTGCATTCCATAGACGATCTTGGTTTGTAACGCTACTTTCTGTTAAGCAACAAACTGCATTGCTCACTGAAGTTGAGTTCAGTGTTTTTGCTGCGGCATCGATTGCTTTACGGAAATCTTTAGCATTTAATTGATCCGCATCGCCTAAGCCAACTAATAATACACGCTGTATATTGGTTTTAGGCAGGTAATTAATGAGCAAAGTATCCGCTACTTCACCTTTGATATCGCCACGTTCAATGAGTTTAGTAATAAGGCCATCAGTTAATGAATCTAGCGTACTAGCGGAAGCACTTAATTGTTTGTTGTTGTGAATGGCAACAATAAGGCACTCAGTGGCAAGTGAATCTAGTGGGGTGTTAGCTAATAAATAATCCATTACGCTCGTTAAATGTAAAAATAAAATGGCATTAATTATAGCGTATATTTGGTTTGTTTATTAGGTCACTTAAATATTTACAGAGAAAAGCAAATACTTTTTGCTTTATTCAATTTTTAGAAAAATAATAGCTTAGTCGTATCTTGTTAAAATGACTGCAGCCAATAGTAGAGCTATGGAAAAAAGAGTACGGAAGAGGAGGAGGGTTTGAAATCTTGTACGGTAGAATTTTTAGCAAATAACAACAGTATTATTGTCGCTGGTGATTGGGTTATGGGTAATGTAACGCCTCGCTTTGTTGATATAAAGAGTTCTTTAGCTAGCTCGTTATCTGGAGAGCTGCAGATACAGACAAGTTCTTTAGAAAGCTGGGATAGCCGGTTTGTCTTGTTCGTTTATGAATTACAAACGTATTGCCAAGAAAATGATATTAACTTTAATTTAAGTGGTCTACCAAGTTCTGCTCAAGGCCTGTTAAAACAAGTGTCTGCTTTTCCGGTGCGCGAAAGTGGTAATAAACAACTGCCAGCGAAAAGCTTTATGGCAGGGATAGGGGAAAAAACACAGCACATGCTGCAACAAAGTGCTTTGGTGTTGAATTTTGTCGGTGAAGTTTGTTTTAGTTTATCTAGGCTAGTGCGTGGCAAAGCAAGTTTTCGCAAACAAGATTTATGGTTAATGATTCAAGATTGTGGTCCTAATGCATTAGGTATTGTGACTTTAATTAGTGTTTTAGTCGGCTTAATTCTCGCTTTTGTGGGCGCGATGCAGTTAAAAATATTTGGTGCGCAAATTTATGTCGCTAACCTTGTCGGGCTGGGAATGGTGCGCGAAATGGGTGCGATGATGACCGCGATTATTATGGCTGGCAGAACCGGTGCGGCTTATGCATCACAATTAGGTTCTATGCAAGTGAATGAAGAAATCGATGCCTTAAAAACTCTGGGTATTTCACCGATAGATTTTTTGGTACTGCCACGTTTAATTGCACTGGTTATTATGCTGCCGTTACTGTGTATTTATGCCGATTTTTTGGGTATCTTAGGTGGTTTGTTAGTTAGTGTGACTTTATTAGATATTTCTTTAATGGAATATGTGGTGCAAACCAAGTCTGCTTTACAGTTAGGTGATTTTGCTACAGGTCTGATTAAAAGTAGTGTTTTTGGTGTGTTGGTAGCTATTTCAGGCTGTATGAGTGGGATGCAAAGCGGGCGTAGCTCATCTTCTGTGGGTGATGCAGCAACATCTGCTGTTGTTGCTGGGATTGTTAGCATTGTTATTGCTGATGCCTCGCTTACGGTTATCTATCAAATAATAGGTTTGTAGCCCATGAAACCAGTACAAATAGAAGTGAAAAACCTCACCATGGCTTATGATGATTTTATTATTCAGCAGAATTTGAACTTTAAAATTCATCAGGGTGATATTTTTATTGTGATGGGTGGAAATGGGTGCGGTAAAAGTACTTTATTACGTCATTTATTAGGTTTAAAAAGCCCGATGGCCGGTGAAGTTTGGTATCAACAAACTAATTTATGGCAAATGAATGAGCGTGACCGGCATAAAATTATGCGCCGTAATGGCGTTATGTACCAAAGTGGCGCACTATGGAGTTCACTGACCTTAGCTGAAAATATCGCTCTTCCCCTGCAGGAATATACTGATTTAAGCCATGATGAAATTAAAGGGTTAGCTTATTTAAAATTAGCCTTAGTTGGCTTAGTCGGGTTTGAAGAGTATTACCCTTCGGAAATTAGTGGCGGTATGCAAAAAAGGGCAGGGCTGGCGAGGGCTTTAGCATTGGATCCCGATATTTTGTTTTTTGATGAGCCTTCAGCAGGATTAGACCCTGTCAGTGCTAAATTATTAGATGATTTAATTTTAAGCATACAAGCTAGTTTAGGGACGACAATTGTTGTCGTAACACATGACTTGCCTAGTCTTTTTGCTATAGGAACGGATGCAATCTTTTTAGATTCGAGTAGTAAAACTTTGATAGCACAGGGCGCACCCAACGACCTGTTAAAAGAATGCAATAACCCTATATTGCAGCAATTTTTAAATCGTGGTGAAAGCCCTAAAAATGGAATGATGAGCGCATGAGTAAACAAGCAAACCCTAGTGTCATTGGTGCTTTTGTCATTGGTGCTTTGTTATTGACGATTTTAGGCTTAACAGCATTCAGCAGTGGTCAATGGCTAGCGAAAAAATCTCAATTCGTCATTTATTTTAATGAATCGGTTAATGGTTTATCGGTCGGTGCTTTAGTGAAAATGCAAGGGGTTCCGATTGGTAAAGTGATTGATATACAAGTGCAATTAGACCCGAATAGTCAGCGTATTTTAACGCCTGTTTTTATTGAAATAGAACATGAAAAATGCGCACAATTTATGGCAATTGGAGAACTTGATAGTCAACAAGCGCTGATGACAAAATTAATGGCGGATGGCCTGCGAATGCAGTTGCAATATACCAGCTTAGTCACAGGTCAGCTTTATGTGGAAGCTTTATTGCGTCCAGAATCGCCGATTAAATTAACTCACTTAAATACTGATTTTATTGAGTTAGCAGGAGTGACATCGAGTAGCCAAGAAGTGCAAAAAAATGTCACCGAAGCGATTAGAGGGATTCAAAATATTCCTTTTGAAACTTTATCGACGGAAGTTATTTTAACCTTACAACAAATTAATCAATTAATTAGCTCAAAAGAAATGCAGCAGTCAATGGGCTCTTTAGCAAATGCTTTGCAGTCGGCAGAAAACATTTTGCGTAAAGTGGATAATAAATCCGAAAAAATCACTACAGAGCTGCAAGGTACCTTGCATTACAGTCACCGAGTAATGAAAAAACTCGATGGAGCCGCTGAGCCTTTATTGGATGAATTACCAGAAAACTTAAATACAACCTTAGAAGAAATTCGTCGCTCAGCAAAATCTATACGTTTATTGGCAGATTATTTAGAACAGCATCCAGAATCATTAGTCAGGGGAAAAAGGTAAGGCGATGAAAAGAATTATTTTATATACAATGATTTATTGTTTAAGCGCTTGTACTAGTAGTCCTAAAGTAGATAACTACATACTTTATGCTGACCCCATCAATGAGCTAAAAACTGAGAGTGAAAGCTCCCCGAAGGTTTTCTTAAAACCGCTTATTTTTCCGGAGTATCTTGATCGCCCTCAGATAGTGATTCGTACCGATAAAGGTCAACTAGAAATACAAGAGTTTAAGCGTTGGGCAGAACCTTTAAAGTCTTCTTTTCTGCGTGTTTTTAAACAAAGTATGCAACAGCAAGGCGTTAACATATCTAGCTATAAACAGTTTAGGCAAGAAAAATTTGACTATCAACTGAGCTTAAATGTACTGCATTTTGAAATGAATCAAGAGAAAAAAGCAGATTTAATGGTGCACTGGGTTTTATTAAACAGCCAAAATAATCAAGTTATTGCTAGTCATATTGAAGCGATCACGCTGGCAATAAAAGGTGAAGATTTTGCCTCTAAAATCAGAACGCAAAGTCAGCTGATTAAACTTTTAGCGGCGCGATTAGCAACACAAATATTTGATAAGTAGCATTAATTTTGAGTGCTCTTAGAGCAGCAACGTATAAAACCTTTTTTATTAAAAGTTTATTGTTGAATTAGTATGGGGAATCATGTTATTTTTAGATCACTTTCATTACTTCCTTCTATGATTCAGTAAATAAAAACTATGAATTCTTGCGATACCGAGCGACGGAAAATATTGGTTGTAGAAGATAATAAAGTCTTTCAATGTATCTTTATAGAGACATTTTTAGAGACTGAATTCGATATTGTTTTATGTGATACAGGGCAAGATGCTCTCGAATATATAGGAAAAGAATATGTCGATTTTATTTGCTCAGCATTTTATCTTCGGGATATGGAGGGAACCGAGCTTTGTTGTAAAGTACGCAGGCTGACTAAGCAAGCCTACAAGCCCTTTGTGCTATTAACCTCTATTGTTAATGAAAACTTATTAAAACAAGCGTTACCCGCTGGCGTTACCGATATTTTCCAAAAAACAGAATTAGAACAACTGCTAGCCTTTATTAAGCGCTTTCCTTTTGTGAACGCTAATATTCAAGGGCGTGTTTTATATGTCGAAGATTCGAGATCTCAGCGAGAAGTCACGCAAGCAATGTTAGAAGAAAAAGGGGTTGTTGTGGACTCTTTTGCATCAGCGGAAGAGGCGTGGGAGTATTTTTTAAAATATGATTATGATGTTGTTGTGACTGATGTGGTACTTGAAGGCACAATGAGTGGGCTTGTTTTTGTTAATCAAATACGTCGACAAATAGGCGAGAAAGGGAATGTTCCCATTTTAGCCGTGACTGCATTTGATGATAAAACCAGACGTATCGAATTATTTCACTTAGGCGTAACAGAATATATTGTTAAACCCGTATTAGAAGAAGAGCTTTCAGTCCGCGTTAGGAGTTTAATTCAGAAAAAGAAATTAATGACAGTGGATGATGAGCGACAACTCGCTTCTATCGTTTTCCAAAAAAGTAAAGAAGCGATGCTTATTTGTGATGAATCGGCAAGTATTATAGGTATAAACCCCGCATTTACAGAGATAACGGGATATACAGAAAAAGAGGTTTACGGTAAGAATCCCAAAATACTGAGCTCAGGTAAAAATGGAAAGCAATTTTATAAAGCGATGTGGAAGGATATTAATGAGACGGGGCATTGGCATGGTGAGGTTTGGAATAAGCGAAAAAATGGTGAAGAATACGCTGAGAGGCTAACTTTAGATACTATCCGTAATGAAAAAGGTGAAGTGTATCGCTATATTGCATTGTTTTCAGATATAACGGAAAGCAAAAAAACGGAAAAGCTGGTTTGGGCGCAAGCTAATTATGATCCGTTAACTAAATTGCCAAACCGACAAATGCTGAACAAGCAACTACAGCTTGATATTAATAAAGCGCAAGAAACACAGCAAAAATTAGCGTTATTATCTTTAGGGCTGGATAAATTTAAAGAAATTAATGATGCGTTAGGGCATACTTTTGGTGACCTTTTATTGTGTGAAGCTGCAAAGCGTATTTTAGCTTGCGTTCAAAAACAAGGTATTGTTGCTCGGTTGAATGGTGATGAATTTGGCATCATATTGCCTGAATTAGCTGACCTTCAAAGTGTTGACCGTATTGCGCAAGATATTACCGAGACTGTCAGTAAGCCTTTTTTCTTGAGTGAAGAAAAAGTTTTTATTTCAGTTAGTACAGGAATCTCAATATACCCAGATGATGCAACTGGGCAAGATGAGTTGTTAAAAAATTCTGGGCAAGCCATGCAGGCAGCAAAAGAGTTAGGGCGTAATCGATTTAACTTTTTTACTAAATCAATGCAAAAATTTGCTTTACGCCGATTGCATTTGTTGAATGACCTGCGTAGTGCGTTAGCTGAAAGCCAGTTTGAGGTTTATTATCAACCGATTGTTGATATAAGCACAGGTAAGATACTCAAGGCTGAGGCTTTACTACGTTGGAAACACCCTAAAGATGGCATGATTAGTCCTGCTGATTTTATTCCTTTAGCCGAAGAGTCAGGTCTTATTATAGAAATAGGTGATTGGGTCTTTAAACAAGCGGTTCAGCAGTACAAAAGTCTGCAAGATAAATATGAGGTAGACATTCAAATTAGTGTTAATAAATCTCCTGTACAGTTTCAAGCGGCAATAGATCATTCAGGTTGGATTACTTATATAGAAGAACAAGGGTTAACAGGAAAGAGTATCGTTATTGAAATTACGGAAGGCTTGTTAATGAAAAATCACTCTACAATTATTAAGCAATTTACCCAGTTTCATGACGCTAATATTCAAGTATCAATGGATGATTTTGGTACGGGTTACTCATCTTTGTCTTACCTTAAGAAATTTAATATTGATTATTTAAAAATTGATCAGTCATTTACTAGAAATTTAACGCCTAAAGCCGATGATTTAGCTTTGTCTGAAGCGATTATTGTGATGGCGCATAAATTAAAAATGCAAGTAATCGCAGAAGGAATTGAAACTGAAGAACAAAGACAGCTGTTGATTGCTGCGGGTTGTGATTATGGGCAAGGTTATTTATTTTCAAAACCAGTGCCAGCTGCTGAATTTGAAGCTTTAGTGCTAAAACAAAAATAAGCAGCTAAGTTTGTTACTGGTATTGATCATTAATCACTGTTTTACCCTCTCCACCAAAGCGTGTAGCAAAGAAGTCGATAATTAAGCCAATGATAGCGCCTTCTGCTGCAAACCAGAAAGGTGAGCTAAGCATGCTATTTGCACCAAAAAGAGAAGCAAGCATTAATTGCATAACATCATAAGCAAAAAAGACCAAAACAAAATTCATCCAAGCGCCTAAAACAGGAGCGCGAACCCACCAAGGGAAAGGAATCTTTAGCACAGGGTGATAGGTTAATACGCCAAAAACACCAATAATAGCGCCGACAGTGGTGTACCAAAATAAAATACCCCAGCGTAAAAAGCTGCTGGCATCGGGTAAAAAATAAGGTAGAAAAATAAAACCCATCAGGCCAAATAAAAAGCCCATAAGTTTGCCAATTGCAATGCGTGTTATTAATGAAGGGTTTTCCAACATAAATTTCTCCAGAGCTATTGCTCAATTTGCATGAGCTGATACTTTCTTCGGTGTCGATATGTTTTTTCAATGGTTTGCGTAGAATGGGTGTAACTTCTCATTATCAACGGGTACTGGAACGCAGGTCTTTAGCCTGCCGCTGAATCAATGCAGGCTAAAGACCTGCGTTCCATTTATTCATGAGTTCGGTCCTGTGGATAATGAGAAGTTACGAATGGGTGCGGTATTAAGCAGCTTTGTTTAACATCGGCTTGAAATTTTAATACCAGCTGTAGCCCGTATTCCGTGCCTACATAATATATGAATTATCCCTTTCAAGCTGGCCTATTTTTCCATACTTAACGGTGACACAGCCTTAATTTAAGGCAAAAACGGTAGGATGTGCTGAGGCACGAA
>JAQRMR010000038.1:4729-10269 GCA_028599115.1 Methyloprofundus sp. | reverse complement strand
CCCGTATTCCGTGCCTACATAATATATGAATTATCCCTTTCAAGCTGGCCTATTTTTCCATACTTAACGGTGACACAGCCTTAATTTAAGGCAAAAACGGTAGGATGTGCTGAGGCACGAAGCGCATCTTTGTATCATTGATGCGCTTCCTACGCAAAATGCTTAAATTCAGTGACTAGATACAAGGTTTTAGGAAGCTGCAATACCTGCAATATTGTAACCGCCATCGACATAAGTAATCTCACCTGTCACGCCCGATGCTAAATCAGAGCAAAGAAATGCAGAGACATTACCCACTTCAGCAATAGTGACATTTTTCTTTAGTGGTGCAGTATCAGCCGCTTTGCTTAGCATAGATTTAAAATTATTAATCCCAGCAGAAGCAAGTGTTTTAATAGGGCCAGCAGAAACCGCATTAACACGTGTTCCTTCAGCACCTAGTGCAACAGCCATATAGCGTACATTAGCTTCTAAACTTGCTTTCGCAACACCCATGACATTGTAATTAGGGATTGCGCGTTCAGCACCTAAGTAACTTAGCGTTAATAACGAGCCATTGCGGCCTTTCATCATCTCACGGCCAGCTTTTGCAAGTGCGGTAAAGCTGTATGAGCTAATATCATGTGCAACCCTAAAATTTTCACGAGTTGTTGCATCAACAAAATCACCATCCAAAGCATCTCTAGGAGCAAAAGCAACTGAATGTACAATGCAGTCTAAACCGTCCCATTGCTTACCTAGTTCAGTGAATACATTGTCTATTTGTTCATCACTGCTCACATCACATTCAATTGTAATATTAGAATCACATTCTGCCGCCATTTTTTCTACACGGCCTTGTAGCTTTTCATTTTGAAATGTAAACGCAATTTCAGCGCCTTCGCGGTGCATTGCTTGAGCAATACCCCAGGCAATTGAGCGGTTGCTTGCTAAACCAACAATCAGAACACGTTTACCTTGCATGAATCCCATTTTATTCTCCTATCATTATAGTTATTGATGACTTTACGGCGCAATCAGTCTATCTGAAGCGAAATATCAGTCATGTAAAGTTAAATATCATTGCGCGCAACAGCCTCAGTGCGCTCAAGACTTGCTAATAAGTTATCCAATGAAAGTTGTTCTTCCATTGTGAATGTTTCTGTAAAAGAGCCACCAATGGTGACTAAAGCATTTTGACTATAAGGCCTTTGGTGACGTATTGTAAAATCAAAATGAATTTTAGTCTGCTCATCTAAAGTTAGTGTACAGTTTTTTAACACCTCTCCGATACGAGTACGAGCCGTTGTATTGTCAATAATAACAGCTAGACCACGACGAGAAATGTTTTCTATCGTGCCTCCGACTGTGGCGCTGGTACGCTCGGAAACGCCCTGAAAGGTGAAGTGGTGATTTGATGCGTCAATACGAATAAATTGTCGCCGCTGAGGGTAATAAATCCGTAAGGGAAGCGGGGCTTGAAAATAAGCGGAATGCTGTATTTTATGCGCAACAATTTTATCTAGCAGAATAGAGATATGAATATTGTTATAGTGAGTAATCAGCTTTAATTGTTTGTGCTGTTTTAAGGATTGGTTGCCTTCATTACTATCGAGCGCCTTAAAGGTTAATAGTTTTTTTCTATCAATTAATTCAACAATTTGTGTGCTGTAAACCTCGTCCGACGCACCCGTTGGAATGGTGCATAAAATAGGGATATTAGTAACCGCATTTAGTATGGTTAAGATTTTTTCCGGCTCAGTAATAAACCTAGGGTTACTATTTATATGAGGTGCAATAGGCCCAGTGACTTCTTTTTTGCTTGTTTTCTGGGGAATTAATTTTTTAATAAGAGCAAGCATGCTTAAAGCGGGTTTACTTCTTCTTGCTCTTCTTCTAAGGAAGGCACATCTTGGTAATGTGGCGTTTCAGATAAATTCAAATTACGGCGAGCCGCGACAGCAAACCGAACGCCAATAGGAGACATAACTTTTCTGCCAATACTCTCTAAACTCATTGCCGTCATAGAGGCTGCTTTTTGAAAACGAGAGAATTTGCGCATTAACATAGATAAAACAAAAAGCGCATCCTCGACAGATATTTCCCCTGAAGTAATCATATATTCAGCAAGGTTGGTTATTTCAATATAGCCTTTGATGCGTTTTTTTCGACTTAAAATGCCAATAGGTGGCATATTCTCACGAAGGTTTTCATAAGCTAAGGTGATTTTATCGGCGTTTTCTGACATAACGAGGCGAAATAAATGAGTAAAATAGTTATTTTAGCAGGATATATTGAGTCGCTATATACTATCTTATAGAAGCTAGGGTCGTGAATATGAATAAGCAGCTGAATGCATTAGAAAAAACCTTTGGAAAATCCAGCATAGTACAGATTAAAGAAACTTTTATTGTAGAGCGTGAGATAGAGCTATATTTAAAAAGAGATGACTGTTTGCACCCGATTATTTCAGGTAATAAATGGCGTAAATTAAAGTACATTTTAGAACACGCTTTATCAATGAGTACGCATACGATTATTTCTATGGGAGGCGCTTATTCTAATCACTTGCATGCCTTAGCTTACACAGGAAAAATATTAGGTATTAAAACAGTTGGTATGATTAGGGGTGAGCAGCCGAAAAACTTCAGTGCGACATTAAAAGATTTGCAAAACTGGGGTATGCAGTTAAATTTTGTATCACGTAGTGAATACCGTCAGTTGCGCGAATATAAACAGTGGGACTCTCTTCCGCAGCTTAAATTAGGGGAATATTGGCTGCCTGAAGGCGGGGCAATGGTATTGGCTTTACAAGGTATTGCTGAATTAGTTGATGAAATTGATATAGACTATGACTGCTTATGTGTTCCCTGTGGAACAGCAACGACTTTAGCAGGGCTTATTTGTGCTGCGCCGCAAGATAAAAAAATTTTAGGCTTTCCTGCCTTAAAAGGGGCGGGGTTTTTAATTGATGATGTTAATAATTTAATAAATAAGTCATCTTGTCACAATAATGAATGGTTTGTTCATTTAGACTATCACTTTGGTGGTTTTGCGAAACAAAAACCTGAATTATTACAGTTTATAGAGCAGTTTGAAGATAGGCATAGCATACCTTTAGAACCTATCTATACAGGTAAAATGCTTTATGGTATTTATGATTTAATTCATCAAGGTTATTTTCAAGCAGGACAAAAAATTATTGCAGTACATACCGGTGGCTTACAAGGTAACCGAAGTAGATTTAAAGAGTAAGGGAATTAACAAATGGCGACAGAACAAGCAGCGGAAGACATAGATTTTAGTGATGCATCACTACACTTTAACCGAGAGTTAAGCCTTTTAGAGTTTAATACTCGAGTTTTAGCACAAGCAAGAAATGAAGATATTCCACTGCTTGAAAGGCTGAATTATCTCTGTATTTCGAGTTCTAACTTAGATGAGTTTTATGAAGTGCGCGCAGCAAGTCTAATTCAATTAGCTGAATTAGACCCTTTAATGCGCGGCAGTGATGATTTAACAGCACAAGAGCAGCTTAATTTGATTGCTCCGCGGGCGCATGAATTGGTTGATGAGCAATATCGCGTGCTTTATGAAATGATGATTCCTCAGCTAGCGAATGAAGGTGTTTGTTTTATTCGTCGAGCGGACTGGACTGAAAAGCAGCGTCATTGGCTAAATGTGTACTTTAACGAAGAGCTGCTGCCTATATTAACGCCGGTAGGACTAGATTCGGCGCATCCTTTTCCGCGAATTTTAAATAAAAGCTTAAACTTTATTGTTTCACTTTCTGGAAAAGATGCTTTTGGTCGTAATAGTGGCCGAGCTATTTTACAAGCGCCGAGAGCTTTAACGCGTTTAGTGCGAATTCCTGATGATATTTCAGGTAATGAAGAAGGTGATAGCTTTGTCTTCTTATCTTCAATTATTCATGCTTTTATTGATGAACTTTTTAATGGTATGAAAGTAAAGCATTGCCATCAATTTAGAGTCACTAGGAACAGTGATTTATATGTGGATGATGATGCGGTAGATGATTTATTTAATGCCGTTCAGGGGGAATTAGCGATGCGCCATTATGGCGATGAAGTGCGTTTAGAAATAGATGAGCATTGCCCGCAAGAAACTATCGAATTTTTGGCAGCACGTTTTGGCTTAAGTGAAAATCAAGTTTTTCCAGTCTCGGGGCTAGTTAATATAAGCCGTATTCAGGAAATTGTTAATAACGTTGATCGGCCTGATTTAAAATTTAAGCCTCACAAACCTTCAATCCCTGAAGTTTTAGGGCGTAAGAAAAATTATTTTGATGCCATTAAAAAGCAGGATATTTTATTACATCACCCGTTTGAATCCTTTTTTCCAGTGGTTGAATTTATCAAGCAGGCAGCGATTGATCCTGATGTTGTCGCCATTAAACAAACCTTATATAGAACCAGTTCAGATTCGCCGGTTGTTAATGCCTTATTAAAAGCAGCGCAAGCAGGCAAAGAAGTGACTGTGGTGATTGAGTTAAGAGCGCGATTTGATGAGCGCGCTAATATTACTTTAGCGGCTAAATTACAAGATGCAGCTATCAATGTCGTTTATGGCGTTGTTGGCTATAAAACCCATGCCAAAATGTGCTTAATTATTCGTAAAGAAGGCAAGCGTTACCGAGATTATGTGCATTTAGGGACAGGGAACTACCACCCTAATACTGCGAAATTTTATACAGATTACGGCTTGTTTTCATCCAATGTTGAATTAGGTGCAGATGTTAGGAAGGTCTTTGTTCAGTTAACTAGTTTAGGCAAAGTAACTAAGTTAGATAAATTATTACAATCGCCTTTTACCTTGCATAAAGGACTTATTGCTAAAATTGAACGTGAAATTAATTTTGCTAAAAAAGGCCAGCCTGCAGAAATAATTTTTAAAGTGAATTCTGTGGTCGAAGAGGAAATTATTCAAGCTTTATATCGCGCTTCTTGTGCTGGTGTAGAAATTAAATTAATTGTTCGTGGGGTTTGTTCGTTAAAACCCGGAATAAAAGGGGTTTCTGAAAATATAGAAGTGCGCTCAATTATTGGCCGATTTTTAGAACATACACGGGTTTATATGTTTGCTAATGGTGGGAATGCTGATATTTATGCAGCGAGTGCGGATGTGATGGGGCGTAATATGTTTAGGCGTGTAGAAGCTTGTTTCCCTATCGAGCATAAAACTTTAAAAATGCGGATTTTAAAAGATTTAGCAGGTTATTTGCAAGATAATACCGAGTCTTGGATTATGCAGAGTGATGGTAGCTATATTCAAAGTACATATAAGGAAAATGAAGCTTATTGTGTACAAACAGCGCTAATGGACGAGTTTTCTAATAAGCATTAGGTTTTTGCACACAGTAGGATGCGGCAAAGCGCAGCGTGCCCATCGGTATTCTACAGTGATGGGTGCGGGTAAAGACCCTTTGCCCATCCAGCCTTGAAAGCGTTTTATTTATATATCTGTAGGATTTTACGGCTGCCTGTCGCGTTACGTTATCTGCGCTACGCTTAGATAAGCTAACACGACCTACGGCCTCCAGT
>JAQRMR010000038.1:0-4629 GCA_028599115.1 Methyloprofundus sp. | reverse complement strand
AGGATTTTACGGCTGCCTGTCGCGTTACGTTATCTGCGCTACGCTTAGATAAGCTAACACGACCTACGGCCTCCAGTAGAAGTTGGCTTGAATGACCTTTATTCGGTTCCCGTTATATCTTGGCTGGCTTCAGGCTCTTCAGCATCATTGGGTGCATAGCTTTCAAGAAAAGACTGTAAGCCTGCTTGTACTAAGTCGTAAGTTTTATCAATATTACTGGCAATATCGCCTTCAAGAACATTGAGGCCAGAAAGAATTTCACGCGCTTCTGCAAAACCTTGATCAATACCGCCGGAAATAAGGTCGGTAAATTTTGTTGCCGCTTCTTCTTCCGTTAATTCTGGGTGTTGTTCTTTATAACTCGGGTAAAAAGCGGTGCTTAAAGAGACAATTCTTTCTGCTGTTGCTTCTGGGCTAACATCTAAGCCTGAATCATAAGCATCCTGAATGGTATTTTCACCTAAAACATCATTAATGCCCTCAATCGCTGATTTAAACAAAAGTGCCATTGGTTGATTGCCGGCACTAATGCTAACATCTGCATTCGCTTGTAATATCGCTTGGTTAAGTTGCTGTTGCGAGCTAGGTTCAGACTCGACTACTTTTCTAGCCGCATTTTTTTCATGAGCGGCTGCAGAAACTTGTTGTCCCAGCGGTTGATTGCTAGGATCTTGTTTTAACTCATGAACTTTTGCACCAAAGGTATTGCTTATATCTTGCATAATAATCCCCTAAAATTATTTAAGTACAAATAGCTTAGCGGCAGCATGGAAAGAATCTAAAATATTTTTTAATATGGGAACGCTGGCTTTAGCCTGCATTTTTTAGGGTGTGTAACAGCAACTATTGAAGAAAGCTGCCGCCTTAATCGCTGTATAATGTACGATATTGCGCTAAGTGAGTTACCTTTTATTATGTTATGAGGCTTTAAATTGCGTTACCTTCTTATCAGTTGTTTATTTTTAATCGCTTGTTCCGAGCAGCCTCTTAATAATCCTTACCCTAATAAGGTAAATAAAGGGCAAGCAATTCTCTACTCATCATTTTCAGAGCGGCCTAGACACTTAGATCCGGCAAAATCTTATAGCTCCAATGAATATGCGTTTATTGGGCAGATTTACGAGCCGCCATTTCAATATCATTTTTTAAAACGTCCGTACCAATTAGAGCCATTAACCGCTAAACAAATGCCAGAAATTCATTATTATGATGATAAAGGCCAGCGCTTAGCGAATAATGCAGCTGCGAAAGGGATTGCTTATTCGGACTATATTATCCAACTAAAAAGTAACATTCGCTTTCAACCACACCCCGCACTGGCAAAAAATCAGCAAAGTGGTTATTTATATCATCATTTAAGCAAAGCAGAATTAGCTAAATTAAAAACCCTGCAAGACTTTAAACAAACAGGCTCACGCGAATTAATTGCTGCTGATTATGTACACCAAATAAAACGCTTAGTGCACCCGCAAATATCATCGCCGATTGCGGAATTGATGAAGCAAACTATTGTGGGCTTGGATGAATATGCAAAAAATATTAAAGACCAGCCGAGAAGTGCACTCACTGAACATGAAGTTTTAGGCGTAAAAGTACTGGATAAATATCGTTATAGCATTCGTATTAAAGGTAAATATCCACAGTTTATTTTTTGGTTAGCCATGCCATTTTTTGCACCAATGCCGTGGGAAGCGGATGTTTTTTACAGCCAGCAAGGTTTAATCGACAAAAATATTACTCTTGATTGGCAACCCTTAGGGACGGGGGCTTATATGCTAGAAGAGAACAACCCTAATTTACAGATGGTCATGTTAAAAAACCCAAACTATCATGCTGATTTTTACCCAGCCGAGGGAGAAGTAGGGGATAAAGAAAAAGGCTTATTAAAAGATGCGGGTAAGCAATTACCTTTTATTGATAAGGCCGTCTACCGCTTAGAAAAAGAAAGCATCCCATATTGGAATAAATTTTTACAAGGTTATTATGATGCTTCGGGTATTGCCTCGGATAGCTTTGATCAAGCCGTGCAATTTACCGGTGATGGCGAACTATCTTTAACGGATAATATGCAACAAAAAGGCATACAGCTACAAACGGCAGTGATGAGTTCCATTTCTTATATGGGCTTTAATATGCTTGATGCAACAGTAGGTGGAACAGCAGAACAAGCGCGAAAGTTACGTTTGGCCATTGCATTAGCAATCGACTATGAAGAGTATATTTCTATCTTTATGAATGGGCGCGGTGTACCAGCACAAGGCGCTATTCCTCCGGGTATTTTTGGCTATCAAACGGGTGAAAAAGGGATTAATCCTTATCTATATGCTTGGCAGCATGGTAGCGTAAAAAGAAAACCCTTAGCGGTAGCCAAAAAACTAATGCAAGAAGCAGGCTATGCAGAAGGCATAGATCAACAAACGGGCAAAGCGCTTATTTTATATTTAGATACAGCCGCCAGCGGGCCTGATGATAGGGCGCGTTTAAATTGGTATCGCAAGCAATTTACTAAACTAGGGATTCAATTAGTGATACGTGCGACAGATTACAATCGTTTCCAACAAAAAATGCGCAAAGGGAATGCGCAGATTTTTATGTGGGGCTGGAATGCCGATTACCCTGACCCAGAAAACTTCTTTTTTCTTTTATATGGCGCAAATGCAAAAGCGATAACAGGAGGGGAGAATGCTGGAAATTACCAAAATGCTGAGTTTGATCGCTTATTTAATCAAATGAGTAATATGCCCAATAATCAGCAAAGGCAAAAAATTATTCAGCAAATGCAAGACATTATTCGCCATGATTCACCCTGGATATTTGGCTTACATCCCAAAAGTTTTTCGCTTTATCATCATTGGTATCAAAACTTAAAGCCCAATTTGATGGCCAATAATAAGCTAAAATATTTGCGTATTAATGCAGTAGAAAGAGAACAAGCGCGGCAACAGTGGAATCAAGCTATATGGTGGCCGGTTATTGTATTATTGATATTATTAATGATATTAATTTACCCAGCAGTGCGCAGCTTTAAAAATAAAGCCAAGCGGACAATCCATTAAACACACACTGGAACGCTGACTTTAGTCTGTCTGTATACTGTTGCAGGCTAAAGCCAGCGTTCCAAATTTTTGCATTATGTTGGTAACTGATGTTACGCATATTCAGAAATAAAATATCCATTCACGGCTATTATCAAAGAAAAGAAGTAGGATGCGGCAAAGCGCAGCGTGCCCATCTTGCGATGTGATGGGCACGGGATAAGGCCCCTTTGCCCATCCTACTATATGGTGGCCGGTTATTGTATTATTGATATTAATTTACCCAACAGTGTGCAGCTAAACGCACATTGGAACACTGACTTTAGTCTGTCTGTATACTGTTGCAGGCTAAAGCCAGCGTTCCAAATTTTTGCATTATGTTGGTAACTGATGTTACGCATATTCAGAAATAAAATATCCATTCACGGCTATTATCAAAGAAAAGAAGTAGGATGCGGCAAAGCGCAGCGTGCCCATCTTGCGATGTGATGGGCACGGGATAAGGCCCCTTTGCCCATCCTACTATATGGTGGCCGGTTATTGTATTATTGATATTAATTTACCCAACAGTGCGCAGCTAAATACACACTGGAACGCTGACTTTAGTCTGCATTTTTTACTGCTGCAGGCTAAAGCCAGCGTTCCAAATTTTTGCATTATGTTTGTAATAAAGCTAGTCACTTTAATTAGCAAAGAGAAACCCTATGTTCAATTATATTTTACGCCGAGCACTCTATGCATTCCCTCTGCTATTTGGAGTGAATGTTTTAACCTTTATGTTATTTTTTGTTGTTAATAGCCCAAATGATATGGCACGTATGCACCTTGGGCAAAAACACGTCACCGAACAAGCGGTTAATAACTGGAAACAGCAAAGAGGCTATCACTTACCTTTATTAATTAACACAGAAGCAGAAGGCGCTGAACAATTTAAAAAAACCATTTTCTACCAAAAATCCTTACGCTTATTTGCCTTTGATTTTGGTGTGTCAGATAGCGGCAGAAATATCGGCGAAGATATACAGCAAAGAATGTGGCCAAGTTTAGCCATTGCTTTGCCATCATTAGTGTTAGGCTTGGTGCTTAATATTAGTGTGGCATTAATGATGGTTTTATTTCGGCAAAGCTACCTAGAATTAAGTAGTATCTTATTATGCGTTATTATTATGTCGATTTCGTCTTTATTCTATATTATAGGTGGACAGTTTTTAGTGGGTAAATTGCTCATGTTAGTACCTATTTCTGGTTACGATACCGGCTTTAATGCCATTAAATTTTTAGTGTTACCTGTATTGATTGCTGTTGTGGCGGGCGTGGGTTCCGGTGCACGCTGGTATCGTAGTTTATTTTTAGAAGAAATCGAACAAGACTATGTGCGCACCGCACGCGCTAAAGGCCTCACGGAAACGCAGGTTTTATTTAAGCATGTGCTTAAAAATGCCATGATTCCGATATTAACAGGGGTCGTGGTGATATTGCCGCTGTTATTTATGGGTAGCCTCATTACCGAATCTTTCTTTAGTATTCCAGGGTTAGGTAGCTATACGATTGATGCAATTAACAGCCAAGATTTCGCCATTGTTAGGGCGATGGT
>JAQRMR010000037.1 GCA_028599115.1 Methyloprofundus sp. | reverse complement strand
GTGTGGATTTATCCATGTGAAAGTAGGGAATTGCCAAGCTCTTAAATTAGAAAACCCATCCTATCAATAGGATGGGTTTTTTTTTGCCTGAAATTTAGGGAAAACTTTTGTGATTAAAATCTTAGCCTTTCAAGTGTAGTGAATTATTTCTGGTGATATAATCAAAAATGGTTATTAAATCAATGTTTTTAATGGAAATATAATAAAGACGATTAATTTTAATCAAAGAGAAGGAAGTGCTATGACTACTAAAGTAGAAGTTTACCCTGCATCAGAAGAGTTAGGAGGGTACTGGGTTTGTGCATGTATTCATATGGGGAGTTATTATAAGCATATGGATAAAAACCGAGTTCACTGTGTTGATAAGGAAGCAGTATCAGTCGCTGTGTGGGATGCGTTGAATCATAAAGTTTGCCCTGAATGTGGGCATGTTTTTTCTGAGCATGGTTGGGATGGTATTGATACGCATTGGCGTTCTCATCATGAAAATATTATAAGTTATGAAGATGCATGGAAATTAATTAGTAAAGATAAGTATGTAGAAGTCATGATGGCAACGGAATAAATATTTAATATTAAATTTGGGGCCGTACAAAATTTTAGAAGGGCGGTTTTTTTGAATACCGCCTTTCTGTCACTATTAGGTTAGAGTGCTGAAATAATATTTAGCATTCTAGGAGCTGCAAAGGTTAATGAATACAAATAGTAAAAATAGTTTACACACCCCCATGATGCAACAATATTTCCGGATTAAAGCAGAGTATCAAGATACTTTGGTTTTTTACCGTATGGGAGATTTTTATGAGATGTTTTTTGATGATGCTAAAAAAGCGGCTGAGATTTTAAGTATTACTCTTACAGCAAGAGGGAACTCCGCTGGTGAGCCTATTCCGATGTGCGGTTTTCCACATCATGCGGCTGAAGGTTATATTGCTAAATTAATCAAAATTGGTGAATCTGTTGCTATTTGCGAGCAATTAGGTGATCCAGCTACATCAAAAGGGCCGGTAGAGCGAAAAGTTGTCCGCGTGGTCACGCCTGGGACAGTCACGGATGAGGCTTTATTAGAGGAAAAGCAGGATAATTTTCTCATCTCTCTCTTTTATGATAAAAATTATGCTTTAGCCTGTCTTGATTTGAGTAGTGGGCGTTTTACCATTCAAGAGCTTAATTCAATGAGTGAATTGCTAAGTGAAATTGAACGGTTGAATCCGGCTGAGTTACTGGTTAATGAAGATTGGACTTTACCCATTGCTTTAAAAGAACGTAATGGTTTGACGCGTAGAGCGCCGTGGCATTTTGATAAAACTAGTGCAGAAAAAGTTATTTTAAAGCAATTTAAAATTCATGATTTAAAAGGCTTTGGTTGTGAGAATTTACATACAGCTATATCAGCAGCAGGCTGTTTATTACAGTATGTGAAAGAAACGCAGCAAAGTACTCTGCCTCACATTCAAGGAATTCGAGTTGAAACCAGTGAAGATAGTATTTTATTAGATGCCTCGAGTAGAAAAAATCTAGAAATTGACTATCACCCCTCAGGTCAGAGAAAATTTACTTTACTGGGTGTGTTAGACAAAACAATCACTGCGATGGGCAGTCGCTGCATGCATCGCTGGTTAAATCGACCTTTACGCGACCAGGCTATATTGAATTCTCGCTATGATGCTATTGAGGCACTTTCAAGAGATAATATTTATCAGGATGTGCGTGAAATACTTCGTTCAGTGGGTGATATTGAACGAGTTAGCTCTAGAGTTGCACTTAAGTCTGCACGGCCTCGAGATTTATTAGTTTTACGCGATACTTTTTTCGTTTTACCAGCATTACAAGAAAAGCTTTTAAACCTAGAAAGCTCAGGGGTTAAACGATTATCTAATAATATCAGTGAACAACCTAAGCTATTAGCGCTATTGCAAACAGCTATTATTGATAATCCTCCTGTTTTAATTAGGGATGGTGGTGTGATTGCAAATGGCTATCATAAAGAGTTAGATGATTTACGTGATTTGAGTAACAATGCCAATCAATATTTAATTGATATGGAAAATCGTGAGCGGATAAATACCGGAATTACGACATTAAAAATAAAATATAACCGGGTACACGGCTATTATATTGAGCTACCAAGGTCACAATCTGACGATGTGCCCGATACTTACATTCGTAAGCAGACATTAAAAAATGCCGAACGTTTTTTTACCATGGAGCTCAAAGATTTTGAAGATACGGTACTTAATGCAAAAGAGCAGGCATTAAGTTGTGAAAAACGACTTTATGATGAGTTATTAAGCACTTTAGCTAAAGCGCTAATTCCAATTCAACATTGTGCGATTGCACTGGCTGAACTCGATGTCTTAGCTAATTTTTCTGAATGCTCTCAGCAGCTAAATTTAACGCGACCTATACTACAGAAAAAAAGGGGCATTAAAGTTGTTGGGGGAAGGCACTTAGTGGTTGAAGAAGTGTCCAGTATTCCTTTTGTTGCCAATGACTTAGAATTTTCTGATACACGACAAATGTTAATAATTACTGGCCCAAATATGGGGGGTAAATCGACCTATATGCGGCAGGCTGCGTTGATGGTTTTAATTGCACATATTGGCTGCTTTACACCTGCTCAGGATTTTACTTGTGGCCCCGTAGATAGAATATTTACGCGAATTGGTGCATCTGATGACTTAACCAGTGGGCGCTCAACCTTTATGGTAGAAATGTCTGAGACAGCGAATATATTACATAATGCGACAGCAAATAGCCTAATTTTAATGGATGAAGTTGGGCGGGGAACCAGTACTTTTGATGGCTTATCTTTAGCATGGGCATGTGCTGATTTTTTAGCAAAAAAACTTCAAGCATTTACCTTGTTTGCAACGCATTACTTTGAATTGACTAGTCTACCTGAAGAGCAGGCTAGTATTCATAATGTGCATTTAGAAGCTATGGAGCATGGCGATAAAATTGTTTTTTTACATGCTGTCAAGGAAGGGGCTGCGAGCCAAAGTTATGGATTACAAGTCGCGGCTTTAGCTGGAATTCCACGCTCAGTAATTGAGCAAGCTAAATTAAAATTACAGCATTTAGAAAATCATGCTTATCAAGAGGTGCGGCAAGAGCAGGGCTCAACGCAGTTCGATTTATTTTCTGTGAATGAACCTAGTCCAGCCCTGCAATTATTGGAGGATGTTAGCTTAGATGATTTAACGCCCAAGCAAGCTTTAGATTTTTTGTATCAGCTTAAAGCAAAGGTTTAAAAGAAGCCACGTAGATCATTCTTTCACTAAAGACATGCTGGTTTTTGTTAGGGTGATTTTTCGCTCCTTATACAGCGAACCTATCGCTTGTTTGAAGACTTTCTTACTCACACCAAAGGCTGCATTAATAGCTTCTGGCGAGCTTTTGTCTGATAAAGGTAATTCGCCATCATTTGCCTCAAGTCGCTGAATGATTTGCTCAGTCACGGGTAAAACATGTTGGTGACCGAACTTATTTAAACTAAGATCAATCTTTTTATCTTCACGAATTTTTTTGATATATCCGGTGAGTTTTTGGCCTTCACGCAGAGTTTGAAAAACTTCATTATGATATAAAACTCCCCAAAACCCTTGGTTGACGACAGCCTTATAGCCTAAGTCAGTTTTATGAGAAATAATCAGTGAAACTTTATCGCCTTCATTAAGATAGCGTGCCTCATCAGATAAAAATTGATTCAAGTAGGTTGAAGCCGCGATGCGGTTATTATCATCAAGGTAAACATGAACTAAACAGTAACGGTTTTCTTCTAATTCATAATCTTGCTCAGAAAAAGGTACTAATAGATCTTTAGCTAAGCCCCAATCTAAGAAAGCGCCAGCTTTGCCAATAGATACAACTTTTAACCAAGCAACACCATCCATTTCGACATAAGGTTTCTTGCTGCAAGCGAGTAATTCACCCTCTGAACCAGTATAGATAAAGACCTTTAAACTATCGCCTACTTTAGAATCTCTTGGGGCTTGTCGGTCTGTTAGGAGTATTTCACCTGATTCACCACCATCAAGTATGACTTGCATGCCATTGTTGGATTTTATTGCTAATGAATTAAAGCGACCTATATCAATCATAATGTTTGTTCTGAATTTATTGAGTTTTATTTGGTTATTATAAAGTGATTGTTAATAGGAAAAATATAAATTCATATTTTTCTATATCTAAAGCGGCATAAATGGGAAAATTAGTGTTTAAGAAATAATTCAGAACAATAATAATGATAAACAAAATTTTTAAAAGCATAAAAGAGTTCGTGGTTTATGATGCAGATAGAGAGTTTTACGCGAAATCTTTTCCAGATTCTTTAAGCCGAGTTGACCTGATGCGATTTCGTAAAATGACAAAAGATGATTTACCTAAAGTTTTAGAGATTGAAGCTTCAGGCTATCAGTTTCCATGGAGTGAGGGTTTATTCCATGATTGCTTAAAAGCGGGGCATTATGGCAACTGGGTTTGCGAAGATACTGAAGATAAAATGATTGCCTTTTGTATTACTTCAATTGCTGTAGGTGAAGTTAATATTCTTAATTTGTGTATTGCAGCTGATGAGCGTAAGCAGGGTTTAGGTAAGAAATTTATGCAGCACATCATAGAAAAGGCGAAGGAGAAAAAGGCAGAGAGTGTTTTTTTAGAGGTTAGACCTTCCAATACAGGGGCGATTGCTTTATATGAAAGCTTAGAATTTAATGAAATTGGTGTTCGTGAAGGATACTATAAATGTGAAGATGGAACGCGTGAAGATGCGATTATGATGGCTTATACCATTATGAATTTTTCGGCTTAGATTTGCTTGTTGCCCCTCTAAAAAGATAGCCTCAAAGCCAGGCAGGTATTCACCCTGCCTGGCTTTGAGCCTTTGTACTCGTTGTTACTCTTCCAGCTGCTGTAAGCCATCCAAATACCATTTAGACTGTAAACTATTTTTAGGCTTGATAAACGTCCAAACTTCACGAACTTGTGCAGCATTTCCATTGGCTTCTTCACGTAATAAGCTATCAAAAAGCACGGTTGCTTCTAGCTCGGTACTTAATTCACGAACTTCAAGTAATTCAGCTTCAATATTAAGGATGTCAGTTTTATTATCTTCAGGCGAGGCTTGGATTTGTGTTTGAATTTCTGCAAAAACTTTATCCGTTGTTAAACCTCTAATTTCAGAAATATCTTTATTGTCCCATGCGGCTTGTAGCATTTTGTAGGCACCTTTTGCACCGTCTAAAAAATCGTCCTCATTAAAATCCTTAGGTAAAACTAAATCATTTTCAGGATAGTCGTTTTCCATTGTGACTGGGGCAGCTTCAAACTTTGCTGTACTGCTTTTATTAGAAAAAATATCAGTATTGAAATCCGCAGTTTTAGAGCTAGTCTCATTATTGTGATGATAGTTTCGGGTGCTAAGTGGGTCTGACTGCCTTGTACCGCTATTATTTGGAGCATTAAAAACAGGGCGTGGAGACTGTTTGTTCGCTTTGGCACCAAATAACTTGAATAACAAATAAGCAATGCCACCAAACATTAAAATATCCATAAAATTAAAGTTTTCAAACGCGCCGCCAAAAAAGAGCGAGCCTAGTAAACCGCCCAAAGCTAAACCACCTAACATGCCCATTAAACCACCTCGACGAGACATAGATTGTCGAGCTGCTTGGTTTTGTTGAGAGGCTTGTTTTTGGCTGGCGGTTCTTTTTGTGCTTGTTGTTTTACGTGAATAAGATTTGCTATAGGCTGATTTACTACCAAATGAGCGAGAGCCGCCAAAGCGCTTAGCTTCTGCATCTGAAATGCCGGCAAAAGATAAAGTAACCGCGATAGCGAGGGTAAAAAATAATCCAGAAATTTTATTCATTGATAAGGGTCTCAGTATTAAAGAATTAGTTGTTAATATATGCAACTTTAGTGCTGCCGGGTGTTGCAATAATTTTTCCTAATGGAAATGCTTGCTCACCTAAGCTGTTTAATAAATCTAATGTTGCGCCTTCATCTTCTTCTGCAACACAAACAATCATGCCAATACCGCAGTTAAAAGTGAGTAGCATATTATCTAAAGAGACATTACCTTGCTCTTGTAGCCATTTGAAAATAACTGGTAATTGCCATGCATTTAAGTCAACTTCAGCACTTAAACCTTCAGGCAAAACGCGAGGAACATTTTCTGTAATTCCACCGCCGGTAATGTGGGCCATAGCATGAACAGGTACTTTGGCGGCTAGTTCTAATAAATTTTTAACATAGATGCGTGTTGGCTCTAATAAATGTTCCGCAAGCGCTTTGCCTTCTAAATCATCAGCTAAATCTACTTTACTGCGTTCAATAATCTTGCGAATTAAAGAGTAGCCATTAGAGTGAGGGCCTGATGAAGCGATACCAATAATTTTATTACCTGCTGCAACTTTACTGCCGTCAATAATAGCTTCTTTTTCTACGATACCCACACAAAAACCAGCAAGGTCATATTCACCGTCAGTATACATTCCTGGCATTTCAGCGGTCTCACCACCAACCAGTGCAGCGCCAGCTAGTTCACAACCTTTACCAATACCTTTAATAACTTGTTCTGCCGTATCAACATCGAGCTTGCCAGTTGCAAAGTAATCTAAGAAAAATAAAGATTCAGCACCTTGTACAATAATATCGTTAACGCACATGCCAACTAAGTCGATACCAATGGTGTCGTGTTTGTTTAAATCAAAGGCTAATTTTAATTTTGTGCCGACGCCGTCGGTGCCAGAAACTAAAATGGGGTGTTTGTAGCGATCGAGGGGAAGTTCAAACATAGAACCAAAGCCACCTAGGCCTGCCATGACACCAGGGATTTTAGTTCTTGATGCAATCGGTTTTATGCGTTCAACAAGGCTGTTACCTGCATCGATATCTACGCCGGCACTTTTATAGCTTAAACTCTCTTGATTTTGTTCGCTCACGAGTATTCTCTTATGGATCAAATTAAATTATAGTGACCATATTGTACAAGACATAATTAAGGATATGAAATTGCTAAGTCGGATTTTGATGTTTTGCCTGCTTTTTACGATACAGGCTGTTAGCGCGGTGGAAGTAAAGGGGTTGTTTGAAGCTGAAGTAATGACGCAAAGTTTATCACCAGAAGACAAAGGGCGGGCGTTAAAAGAGGCGTTAGCAATTGTCATTAATCGCGTTGCTGCGGGTGATGATTTATTGGAAAATCCGGCAGTTAAGGCGGCATTTAATACAGCAGAGTTTTATGTACAGCAAGTTCAATATGCATTAGAAACTAAAAAACAAGGTAAAAAGACAGCGCGAACAATGCGTGTTTTATTTAATGAACAAGCTTTAATGACTTTAATTCGTGATAGTAATTTAGCGGTTTGGAATGAAGTACGCGATGATGTGCTAGTTTGGCTAGTGGTTGAAAAATTTAATTCTAAATCTTTACTCAATGTAAAGGAAGATTTTGAGGTTTATAGCCATTTACAAGCAGCTGCTAAAAAGAAGGGAGTACCTTTAATGCGGCCTCTGATGGATTTGGAGGATAAAAGTGCTTTGGCAGCTAATGATATCTTAAGTGCTTATTCTGGTAAGGTTTTAAATGCATCACGTCGTTATGGGGTTGCTGCGATTTTATCGGGAGCGGTTACGCACAACCGTCACTGTTGGTCTTCGGAGTGGACTTTACACTTTGATGGCAAAGTAAAGCAATGGTCTTTACCTTGTGAGAAATTAGAGCAAACACTCTCTGTTGCTATGCAGGGTGTTTATGATCAACTCTCTGTCTTTCATGCAGTCAAATCAGACAAAACAGAGCACGGTAAGGTTATTTTAAATATTGGCGGGGTAAACGGAATGACTGCCGAAAGTATGATTAAAGCGTATTTGAAAAAATTACCTCAAGTGCAGTCTGTACAGTGGATAAAGGTGGAAAAAGGCCGGCACGTTTTTAAATTAAATTTTTTGGGCAAGCAAGAAAATTTAGAAAAGGCGATTGCCTTGCAGCGAATCTTATTAAAACAATCATCAACTAAAAATAGTTTAAATTACCAATTGGTTTCACAATAATTTTAAAAAAGAATAGATAAAAATACATGCAATTTGATTTATTAGGTACAGATGGGCACGCAAGGCGTGGACAGTTAAAATTTGATAGAGGTGTTATTCAAACGCCTATTTTTATGCCGGTTGGCACGTATGGCTCAGTGAAGTCAGTTACTCCAGATGAATTAAAGAGTATTGGCGCACAAGTTATTTTAGGTAATACCTTTCACCTGATGTTGCGTCCAGGAATGGAAGTGATTAAAGCGCATGGTGATTTGCATGATTTTATGCAATGGCAAGGGCCAATTCTTACCGATTCCGGTGGGTTTCAGGTATTTAGCTTGGGGGAATTGCGTAAAATCACGGAAAAAGGGGTCACATTCAAATCACCGATTGATGGTAGTAAAATTTTTATGGGGCCAGAGGAATCAATGCAAGTTCAGCGAGATTTAGGCGCTGATATTGTTATGATTTTTGATGAATGTACGCCATACCCAGCAACTGTACAGGAAGCAGCTGATTCGATGCGCTTATCCTTGCGTTGGGCTAAGCGTAGTAAGGATGCGCATGGTGATAACCCTTCGGCTTTATTTGGTATTGTTCAAGGTGGAATGTATGAGCATTTACGTAAGGAATCAATAGCAGGTTTGGTGGATATTGGCTTTGATGGCTATGCGATTGGCGGTTTATCTGTTGGGGAGCCTAAGGATGAAATGATGTCTACTTTAGATGGCGTGCACCCGCATTTGCCAGTAGATAAACCCCGTTATTTAATGGGGGTTGGTACGCCAGAAGATTTAGTTGAAGCGGTACGCCGTGGGGTGGATATGTTTGATTGTGTTATGCCTACGCGTAATGCGCGCAATGGACATATCTTTACTAAAACAGGGGTGATTAAAATTCGTAATAGCCAATACCGATTAGATACCAAGCCTTTAGATGAGGATTGTTCCTGTTATACCTGTCAAAATTATTCTCGTTCTTATTTGCGTCATTTAGACAAATGTCATGAGATTTTAGGGGCAAGGCTAAATACCATACATAACCTGCATTACTATTTGAGTTTGATGGCTGAAATAAGAGAGTCGATTGAGAGTAAAGAATTTTCTCAGTTTATAAAACGATTCTATGAACTGCGCGGCAAAGTTGTTCCAAATATGCCATAATGGGAAAATTTTTTGTAAAAAACAAACAGCAAAGAGGGGATTATGAGTTTTTTTATTTCAGATGCAGTGGCAGAAGTCGCAGCTGAGGCGGCGGTAGCACAAACAACAGCAGTAGCCGCAGCGCCAGCAACAGTTCAAGAGCCAGGTTGGGAAGGGATGCTATTTCCAGTGGGGATTTTGATCTTCTTTTATTTTATCTTCTTAAGACCGCAATCAAAACGGACTAAAGAGCATAAAAGCATGCTAGAAGAGATGAAAGCGGGCGCTGAAGTTGTTACTAATGGCGGTTTGCTAGGTAAAGTAACTAGCTTAGATGAAAATTTTGTACAAGTTGAAGTAGCTAATAATGTTGTACTGCAAGTTCAGCGTCATCAAATTGCAAGTGTGATGCCTAAAGGCACTTATAAAGTACAAATGAAAAAAGCAAAATCTTAAGATAAGATTTACACCCCTTCAAAGTTAAGGGCACAGGCGGACTAGGAAACTTCATTTTATGAGGATTTACTTAGTCCGCCTGTCTGCTTATAACTAAATAATAAAACCTAATGCAAAAGCATTAGCTACTGATCTACCTTGATGGACAAATCATGCAAAATCATTTCCCTCTTTGGAAAAATTTATTAATTCTGATTGTTTTAGTATTAGGTATTGTTTATTCCTTACCTAACTTATTTGGTGAAGACCCTTCGGTGCAAATATCAGCTATTGATAGCACAGAAATATCAGAAGCACAGCTAGGAAAAGTAGAGCATAGCTTAGATAAAGCGGCTATAAAGACAAAAGCAATAGAAGTGCAGGGTAAGCAAATTTTAGTGCGCTTTAATAGCACGGATGAGCAAATGCGTGCTGCAGATTTGTTGCGTGGCCGAATGGGTAATCAATATACGGTAGCTTTAAACCTTGCCCCTGCAACGCCTCAGTGGCTGCGTGATTTAGGTGCTTCTCCTATGTACTTAGGTTTGGATTTACGAGGAGGGGTGCACTTTCTCTTAGAAGTAGATATGGATGCAGCACTGAAGCAGGCTGATAATCGTTATAACAATGATGTTCGTCTTGCCTTACGTACTGAGAAAATTAGATATAAGTCAGTTGCGTATGAAAATGGCGCGATTAAAGTTGTTTTAAGAAATGCGGCAGACAAACAGGCTGCGATGGCTTTAATGGATAAGGATTTTCGTAAATTAGATTTAAAAACACAAGATGAAGATTTAATCCTTTTTCTCAGTATTTCTGACGCTGAAGTAAAAGCAATTAAGAAATTTGCATTAGCACAAAATATTACGACTTTGCGTAATCGAGTAAACGAGTTAGGTGTATCAGAGCCTGTTATTCAGCAGCAAGGTGATAACCGCATCGTTGTGCAATTGCCAGGAGTGCAAGATACTGCGCAAGCGAAAGAAATTTTAGGAACAACAGCCACTTTAGAATACCGTAAAGTTGATACTCAGCATGATGTTCAAAATGCATTATCGGGCCGACTTCCTGTTGGATCAAAACTGTATTACGAGAGAGATACCAAAGCACCTGTCTTATTAAAAAGACGAGTGATTATTACGGGTGATCAAATTGTTGATGCTTCATCAGGTATTGATCAAAATGGATCTTCATCCGTTAATATTACGTTAAATGGTATTGGCGCGAAGAAAATGGGACGTTTTACCAAAGACAATATAGGGCAGCCGATGGCGGTTGTGTTTATTGAGCAAAAAACATTCACTAAAATAGTGGCTGGTAAAAAAATTCGACATAAAGAAAAAATTGAAGAAGTCATTAGCATTGCAACCATTCGTGATGCTTTTAGCCGACGCTTTCAAACAACGGGCTTAGATTCGCCACAAGAAGCAAGAAAATTATCTTTATTATTAAGAGCGGGTGCTTTAGCTGCGCCAGTCGATATTGTTGAAGAACGTACCGTTGGACCAAGCTTAGGACAAGATAATATTGATAAAGGTGTTTTGTCAGTAATTGTTGGCTTTGTTGTGGTTTTATTGTTTATGGCAATGTATTACAAGGTTTTTGGTTTAGTTGCTAATTTAGCCTTAACGTTTAACTTGGTTGTTATTGTGGCTGTTTTATCTTTATTGCAAGCAACGCTAACTTTACCGGGGATTGCGGGAATTGTATTAACAGTAGGGATGGCAGTTGATGCAAACGTACTGATTTTTGAACGTATTAAAGAAGAGCTAGCGAATAGGAACTCTCCGCAAACGAGTATCTTTTTAGGTTATGAAAAAGCCTTTTCAACGATTTTTGATGCCAACATTACCACGCTATTAGTTGCCTTAGTGCTATTTGGTTTTGGGACTGGACCGATTAAAGGTTTTGCGATTACCTTAGCAATTGGTATTTTAACTTCAATGTTTACTGCTATTTTAGGGTCTCGAATGATGATTAACTGGATTTACGGTGGCCAACGTAATAAAGAGTTGTCTCTTTAAAAGGAAATAAAACTATGACAAAGCAAATTAATTTTTTAGGTAAACGACAGTTTGCCGCTATTTTTTCCGGACTTTTACTGATAACAGCTGTTGCTTCTTTAGCGATGCAGGGTTTAAAGCTAGGAATTGACTTTACTGGTGGAACATTAGTTGAATTAGGTTATGAACAGGCCGTAGATTTAGATGTAATGCGGAGCACATTGACTGAAAAAGGCTTTGCTGATGCAACTGTGCAGCATTTTGGTACGGCGAGAGAAATTTTATTACGTTTAAAGCCACAAGAAGGCATGAGTAATGCGCAGTTAAGCGTGGATATTTCAGAAGCCGCTAATGTAGCAATGCAGATGCAAGGTGAAATGCGTCGTGTTGAATTTGTTGGCCCACAAGTCGGTGATGAATTAACGGAAGATGGTGGTTTAGCTTTATTGTATTCCATGTTTGGTATTTTGATTTATGTCGCTTGGCGGTTTGAATATAAATTCGCATTAGGGTCAGTTGCAGCCTTAGCGCACGATGTATTAATTACTTTAGGTTTCTTTTCTGTATTGCAGTTGGAGTTTGATTTAACCGTATTAGCGGCTATTTTGGCGGTGATTGGTTATTCATTGAATGATACGATTGTGGTTTATGACCGTATCCGCGAAAATTTCCGTTTATTGCGTAAAGGTTCAGCAGAAAATGTGATGAATATTTCACTTAACCAAACATTAAGCCGAACCTTAATGACATCGATTACGACATTATTGGTATTAGTGGCTTTAGCTTTCTTAGGTGGTGAAATCATTCACAATTTTGCACTGGCATTATTAGTGGGTGTGATTATTGGAACTTATTCTTCTATCTATGTAGCAAGTCCCTTAGTTTTGGCTTTAGGCGTGACTAAAGAAGACTTAATGGAACCTGAAGTGGAAAAAGAAGGCGCTGATTTTGATCTGATGCCTTGATGAGTTTAAACTAGTTAGTGGGTGATTTTATGCAAATGCAAAGTAACACAGCACATAATTTATATGAACTTTATGTTAGTTTACCGACCGAAGTTCAATATGATTTTTTACAAGAGTTATTAGAAAAGCAGCATGATAAATTAGAGAATTTAGCTTTTTATAAAGCGTGTAAGGAAGCCAAGGATGAAGGGGAGTATTTGAACCTCAGTGAGGCGGAAAAATTTATGAGTAGTTTGTCTCAGTGAAGATTGAGGTAAGTAAGCGTTTTGTGCGTGATACACAGAAAATAACAGATAAACGAATTTTAAATAAAATCCATAAGGTTTTATCTGATGCGCAAAATGCTGAATATCTATCTGATTTAAATAGCCTAGAGGGAATGGCGGGACACTCTGGGTTTTATCGAATAAAGTTTGATTATAGATACCGAATAGGTGTTTATGTTTTAGGTGATAACATTCAATTTTTACGGGTAGGTAATCGAGAAAGCTTTTATAAAAAGTTTCCATAGGTTGTTAACAGTTTGTAGTAGTTATTGTTTTTAATAGAATCTATTAAAAACAGTTTTTTAGTTTTATTTATTTTAGTTTTATTTATTTTATACTTGGGAGTTTTAAAAATGGCAGTTGAACGTACTTTTTCTATCGTAAAACCTGATGCAGTAGCGGCTAATAACATTGGTGAAATCTATAGCCGGTTTGAGAAAAATGGTTTACGTATTGTTGCAGCTAAAATGATGCAACTTTCTAAAGAAAAAGCAGAAGGCTTTTACGCAGAACATAGCGAGCGTCCTTTCTTTGCTGATTTAGTTTCTTTCATGACTTCTGGTCCAGTAATGGTTCAAGTTTTAGAAGGTGAAGGCGCAATCTTAAAAAATCGTGATTTAATGGGTGCAACTAACCCAGCTGAAGCAGCTGCGGGAACTATCCGTGCAGACTTCGCAACTAGCATTGATGAAAATGCAGCACATGGTTCAGATTCAGCAGAATCTGCGGCACGTGAAATTGCTTACTTTTTCTCTAATGAAGAGCTTTGTGACCGTACTCGTTAATAAAGAAAAAATCAATCTACTCAATTTCGACAGAAAAGGCTTACAAGCCTTTTTTGCCGAGATGGGCGAGAAACCTTTTCGCGCCACCCAAATGATAAAATGGATTTATCAAGAGGGTGAGTGGGATTTTGATCAAATGACTAATATAAGTAAGCCTTTGCGTGCTTACTTAAAAGAAAATTGCTGTATTATTGCGCCTGAAATTATTTTGGAGCAGGTGGCCAGTGATGGAACACGAAAATGGGTCATAGAAATGGGCGGCGGCAATAAAGTCGAAGCCGTTTATATCCCCGAAGATAATAGAGCAACGTTATGTGTCTCATCTCAAGTAGGTTGTGCATTAGCTTGTACTTTTTGTTCGACAGCACAACAAGGCTTTAATCGAAATTTAACCACAGCTGAAATTATTGGTCAGTTGATTGCAGCAAACCATCGAGTTGGTGAGCAAGGTCGAGTCACCAATGTTGTGATGATGGGCATGGGTGAGCCCTTATTGAATTTTGATAATGTCGTCCCCGCCATGAATTTAATGACCGAAGATTTTGCTTTTGGTTTATCAAAAAGGCGCGTCACGATTAGTACATCAGGTGTTGTTCCTGCTATGTATCGCTTACAAGAAGTTTGTGATATTAGTATGGCAGTTTCATTGCACGCACCGACAGATGCTGTGCGTGATATTTTAGTACCAATTAATCAAAAGTATCCATTAAAAGAGTTAATGGCGGCTTGTAAGAAATATATAGAAAATTCACCACGCGGTTTTATTACTTTTGAATATGTCATGCTCGAGGGCATTAATGATTCAGAAGCGGATGCGCGAGCACTGGTGAAATTATTGAAGGATGTACCTTCAAAAATGAATTTAATTCCTTTTAACCCATTCCCTAATACGGATTACAAATGTTCATCAAGACGGGTTATTGAGCGCTTCAGGGATATTGTGCATCATGCGGGTATTGTCACCACAATACGCAAAACACGAGGTGAAGATATCGATGCCGCTTGTGGACAGTTAGTGGGGAAAGTGAAGGATAAAAGTAGGCGCATGGAGCGGTTACAAAAAATGGGTCTCACATAATGAAGTCAAAATTATTGATATTGATAATGGCTTGCATGCTAGGGGGGTGTTCTTATTTTAAAGAGGATGAACCTGATTATTCAAAAAAAGAAAAATCACCAGTAAAAGAGCGGCCAGATAAGGAAAAAGCACAAACATTAACTGAGCTAGGTGCGGCATATTATCAGCAAGGTAAGTATGAGTATGCATTGGAGAAATTACTGAAGTCTCAAGAGCTTGATGAAAAAAATGGCTTAACGTATCAAATACTGGCTTTAATTCAAATACGAAAATCACACCCTGAAGAAGCACGGAAACTCTTTTTGAAGGCGATAGAATTAGCGCCAGATGATATGAGTATCCTAACTAATTATGCAGTTTTTTTATATGGAAATGGTGAAAAAGACAGCGCTTTAGTTGAGTTTAAAAAAGTGACAAACTCTCCTTTTTATAGTGGCAAGTGGACGGCTTATACTTATTTAGGTTTGTACGAGCTGAAAAATAAGCAGCAGCGTGCAGCAGAAATAAACTTTTACAAAGCATTAAAAAATAACCCCAGCTATGCACCGGCATTAATTGAAATGGCGAAAATTCGGTATGCTAAAGCAGAGATGATGTCTGCGCGCGGGTTTATTGAACGTTATTTTTCAGAAACAGGAAGTATTAAACCTTTGGTTGGCTTAATTTTAGCGATTAAAATAGAGCGTAGCTTAGGGGATAAAGAGAAAGTTGCAGAATATCAGTTGGAGTTGACGCGAGCTTATCCGTTTTCTGATGCAGCTGAACAAATCAAACAAAATAAGATGGTTACACAATAAAATGGCAAAGAATATTCAGGCAATTCGTGGCATGCACGACATACTTCCTGAGCAAACTCCAATTTGGCAGTTTGTGGAACAAAACTTAAGAGATGTTTTAGCGGCATACGGTTATTCAGAAATACGCTTACCGATAGTAGAAAAAACGGAATTGTTTAAGCGTTCTATCGGCGAAGTGACTGATATTGTCGAAAAGGAAATGTACACTTTTGATGACCGTAATGGTGATTCACTAACGCTAAGACCAGAAGGAACGGCAGGTTGTTTAAGAGCGGGGTTAGAGCATGGTTTATTGCATAATCAAATACAGCGAATTTGGTATTATGGCCCTATGTTTCGCCATGAACGCCCGCAAAAAGGGCGCTACCGCCAATTTACCCAGTTAGGCGTAGAAACTTACGGTATTGCCAGTGCAGATATTGATGCAGAATTAATTACCTTAAGTCATCGTTTATGGAAAAAACTAGGTTTAAGCGACCAACTAGAATTACAAATTAACTCACTTGGTACATCTGAAGAGCGCTTAGTTTATCGTGAAAAATTAGTTGAATATTTTAATCAACAGCCTGAGTTGTTGGATGAAGATAGCCAAAGGCGTTTAAGCAGTAACCCACTACGTATTTTAGACACCAAAAATCCGGCAATGAAAGAGCTGGTTAAAAATGCTCCAAGCCTTGTGGATTTCTTAGGAGAAGACAGTAAAGCACATTTTGCCAAACTGACATCTACTTTAGATGACCTTAAAATACCTTATGTGATTAATCAGCGGCTTGTTCGTGGTTTGGATTATTACAGTAAAACGGTATTTGAGTGGGTAACAACTGCATTAGGTGCGCAAGGAACTGTCTGTGCTGGCGGGCGCTACGATGGGCTTATTGAACAACTTGGTGGCCGAGCGAATCATGCCGTTGGGTTTGCGATGGGTATTGAGCGTTTGGTGCTATTGCTTGAGGCGCGTACAGATTTAGCGATTAAAAAGCCAGTAGATGCTTACTTGATTTTATCAGGTGAGGCGGCTGAAAAAGCTGGGCCTGTTTTAGCCGAACAAATTAGAGAGGAGTTACCGCATATTCGATTACAAATGCATTGTGGTGCTGGTAGCTTTAAAAGCCAGTTTAAAAAGGCAGATAAAAGTGGCGCGGATTACGCATTAATTTTAGGAGATGATGAGTTAGATAATAATGTTATCGGGCTTAAGTTTCTGCGTAGCGATGATGAGCAGCAAACATTATCAACAGCGGATTTAATTAGTTTTTTACAAAGTTAAATGAAGTAATAATCAACTCATAAAATACAACTTACAAAGGTATAGGCGTGGAAATTTACGAAACAGAAGAAGAACAAGTCGCAGCAATCAAAGATTGGTGGAAAATAAATGGAACATCCATTATTTCTGGCATTGTTGCCGCTATTGTTATTGTTGGTGGTTGGAATTTTTGGCAAAATTATCAGCAAGATAAAATGCTACAAGCATCAACAGTGTATGAGCAGCTATTAAAAGCGAATAAAGAACAAGCAGTAGAATCTGTCGATAAATCGGCTGAACAATTAAAAGTAAACTATGCGGGTACTGCATACGGTGCTTATGCTTTACTTTTTCAAGCTAAAGCAAAGGTTGAAGCAAATGACCTGGCAGCGGCAAGCGCTTTATTACAGCAAGCGATTGATACTAGCTCAGATGATGAACTAAAGCATGTAGCGAGAGGGCGTTTAGTGCGCGTTTTATTAGCTGATGGACAGTATGAGCAAGGGCTACAAATTATTGCTAATGTTGATCAAGCAAATTTAGGTGGCTTTGAAGGTATTTATGAAGAGCTAAAAGGTGACTTATATGTCGCTATGTCGCGTATTGGTGAGGCAAGAACAGCTTATCAAGCCGCTTTAACAGCAGGTAAAAGCTCGCCTTTATTACAGTTTAAATTAGATGATTTAACCGCTGCTGACGATAGCAATAAAGGCTAAGTAATTAATGACTATTTTCATGCGTAGAGTTTTAGCGGTATGTTTTATTGTTAGTTTATCGGCTTGTGCGACATTAAAGCCAATTGGTGATGCTGTGGGAGGGTTATTTAGCGATTCAGATAATGCAGAGCCCCCAGCAGAATTAACAGAATACCAAGCAGAGCTGAAGTTTGAAATCGTATGGGATGAATCGGATGGTGAGGGACTAGATGAGCAGTTGCTTAACCTTGTTCCTGCAATTGCTAATGATAAAATTATTATTGCTGACTATGAAGGTTTAATTCTTGCTAAGCGTTTAACGGATGGTGAGACTATATGGGAAGTTGAAACAGATTTACCTATTTCTGCCGGCCCTGTTATTAGTCAGAATCTACTTTTTGTTGCTACCAGTAAAGCACAGGTATTGGCTTTAAATGTAGAAACTGGAGAAGCAGTATGGAAGCAACGAGTTTCGAGTGAAGTTTTGGCTTTACCTGTTATTGTCGGTGAAATACTTTTAGTGCGCACAGCAGATGGTAAAGAAATTGCACTGAATAGAAGCACAGGCGAAGAAATATGGAGTGTTGCAGAGTTAACACCTGCATTAAGTATTCGTGGTGATGGCGCTCCCGTTGTTGATGGTGAAACCGTTATTATTGGTTCTGCAAACGGTAAGCTTACTGCATTGAATTTAAGTGATGGTGCTTATTTGTGGGATACCAGTATTGCAACGCCTAGAGGTCGTTCTGAAATTGATCGACTAACGGATATCAATGGCACGCCTTTATTAATTGGTAGCACCGTTTATGTTAGCACTTATAAAAGTGGCTTGGCATCGGTCTCTACTGTTGATGGTGATATTTTATGGCGTAATGAAGGCATTTCCTCAGAACACGGTCTTACTGCAGATGATTACTCTTATTTATATGTAACCGATTCTGTTAGTGACCTTTGGAAATTAGACCAAGATAATGGCCGCTCTTATTGGAAGCAATCTGCTTTACATCGCCGTCAACTATCTATGCCAGCTGTTTCTGATGACTATGTCTTTGTGGGAGATTTTGAAGGCTATCTGCATTGCTTATCCAAAACAGATGGTCGATTATTAGGGCGAGTAGAAATTACTGACGAGCCTATTATTGCTAAACCTATTATTATTGATGATATGGTTTATGTTTATGCCAGTGATGGCACCTTAGCCGCAGTTAAGGTTTTATTATTTTAAACTCCATACGTTTGTATGTGAGTGTGTGTTTAATTTGTCGGAATTTGTATGTCATTACCCGTTATCGCTTTAGTTGGTCGTCCTAATGTTGGGAAATCAACGCTTTTTAATTATTTAACTCGTACACGGGATGCACTGGTTGCAGATTACGCAGGCTTAACGCGTGATAGAAAATATGGTCGTGTAAAACGAGGAGAACGTGCTTATTTATTGGTTGATACGGGCGGTATCACTGATGATGTAGACGGTATTGATTCGGTTGCCAAACGCCAAGTCGAATTAGCGCTAGATGAAGCGGATGTGGTTTTATTCCTAGTGGATGCAAGGCAAGGTTTAAACAGTGCAGATCAAGCAATTTCTGCTATGTTAAGGCGTTTAGATAAACCGGTTATTTTAGTCACTAATAAAGTTGATGGCATTAATATTGACCTTGCAGTCGCTGATTTTCACAGCTTAGGGATGGGGAACCCGGTTTCTATTGCGGCAACGCATGGGCGCGGTGTTAATGAATTATTATCACGAGTCAGTGCTGATTTGCCTGATGAAGATGAGGTTTTAGATGCTGATGATGAAGAACGGTATGCCGGGGTTTCTATTGCCGTTGTCGGTCGTCCAAATGTGGGTAAATCGACCTTAGTTAACCGTTTGTTAGGTGAAGAGCGTGTGGTCGTGTTTGATGAAGCAGGAACAACGCGTGATAGTGTGTATATACCCTTTGAACGTAACGGAAAGCGCTATACTCTAATTGATACTGCGGGGATGCGTCGTCGTGCAAAAGTCACCTTATTAGTTGAAAAGTTTAGTATCATCAAAGCACTGCAATCGGTAGAAAAAGCCAATGTGGTTATTTATCTCATTGATGCTAGCGAAGGGATTACCGATCAAGATGCACATTTATTGGGTATGGTGATTGAAGCGGGACGCGCTTTAATTATTGGTTTTAATAAGTGGGATGGTTTAGACAATGATCAGCGCGAGCTAATCAAACGCCAAACTGACGTGAAATTACCTTTTTTAGATTATGCAGAAAAACATTCTATCTCGGCTCTACATGGTAGTGGTGTAGGTAAATTATTTGATGTCGTACATAAGCTTTATGAAGCGGCAATGGTAGATATGTCTACCTCGGTATTAACGCAGATTTTAAAAGATGCTGTTGCTGGTCATCAGCCGCCGATGGTGAATGGCCGTCGAATTAAATTGAAACATGCGCACCAGGGTGGAAGAAACCCGCCTGTCATTGTTGTGCATGGTAATCAAACGGACTTATTACCAGCAGCGTATGAACGCTATTTGATGAATTATTATCGGAATAAACTAGGCTTAGATGGTACGCCGGTGCGTATTGTTTTTAAATCCCCTAAAAACCCGTATAAAGAAGTTAAAAATAAACTCAGTGATAGACAGCTTTATAAGAAAAAACGTCTGCTTGAGCATCATAGAAAAAAGAAAAAAGATTTAAAGCAGAAGAAAAATAGTCGCGATAACTTGAGAAGAGGATAAGAACATGGCAAAACTAACCTTTAAGCCTGGAAAAGATGAACTTATTATTAATACCAATGGTGAGCTACCAGAAGTAGGAGCCAGTGCGCCTGATTTTAGCTTAGTTGATGGTCGATTAAATGATGTAAATCTCAGTACTTATACGGGTAAAAAGAAAATCCTGAATATTGTACCTAGCTTAGATACACCCGTTTGTGCTGCTTCTGCGCGTACTTTTAATGAAAAAGTAGAGCGTTTTGAAAATGCAGTAATATTAATGGTTTCTGCAGATTTACCTTTTGCACAAAGCCGTTTTTGTGAGTCGGAAGGTTTAAAACATGTGATTCCTCTTTCTACTTTTCGCTCGAGCTTTGCTGAAGATTATGGCGTGCAAATTATGGATAGCATGCTGAAAGGCCTAACAGCACGAGCAGTCGTTATCATCGATGAAAAAGATGAAATCATTTATACAGAGCTTGTGACTGAAGTAACGCATGAGCCAGATTATGATGCTGCATTAGCAGCGTGTGCTTAGTTTTTTCTAGTTTGTTAGATGCTTGTTATTCTTGATTAAAGGATAACAAGTGTTGTTATTTATATCGTTTTCCCTTCTTCCAATATGAAAATTTTAGCACTTGATACTGCGACTGAGGCCTGTTCAGCCGCACTTTACATAAATGGTGAGATTCAAGAGCGTTTTGAACTTGCCCCGCGAGTGCATACGAAATTATTATTGCCAATGATTGATAGCTTAATGGCAGAAGCAGAGCTAAAGCCGCAACAACTTGATGCCATTGCTTTTGGTTGTGGCCCAGGTTCCTTTACAGGGGTACGAATTGCAACTGGGGTTATGCAAGGTATAGCCTATGGTGCTGATTTACCTGTTATTCCCGTTTCAACATTAGCGGCAATTAGCCAAGCTTGCTTGCAAAAAACAACACATAATACTATTTTTACTGCGGTAGACGCTCGAATGAATGAAATTTACTGGGCAGTTTATCAGCGTGATGCAGAAGGTTATGCTGAACTGCTTGGTACAGAAAAAGTGCAACCAGCAAGTGACATTGATGCCTTGGCTTTAACAGCTTACGGCATAGGCTCGGGGTTTTTGCAGTATAAAGAAGTTTTAAGTGAAAAATTACAGCAACAATTACTTGGCCACGATGCCGATTACCTTCCCCATTCAGCTGAAATTGCCTTATTAGGTGCGGCTGGGTTTAAACGCAAGCAAACTGTTTCAGTTGAGCAAGCGATGCCGGTTTATTTGCGCAATAAAATTGCCAAAACAACGGCTGAGCGAGCAGCATTAAAAGCGAAATAATATAAAAATAAAGGCTAAAGCGTATGTCTCAATTCTTTGAAATTCACTCTGAAAACCCTCAGCAACGTCTTATTTATCAAGCAGTAGATATTTTACGTAAAGGTGGGGTGATTGTTTACCCGACCGATTCTGCGTATGCACTAGCTTGTCATATTGGTGATAAATCTGCTTTAGATAAGATTAAGCGCATTAGACAGTTGGATGATAAACATAACTTTAGTCTAATCTGCAAGGACTTAGCACAAGCTTCTACTGTAACTAAAGTGAGTAATGATGCGCACCGCTTAATTAAGAATCTAACGCCAGGAGCGTTTACATTTATTCTTGATGCAACTAAAGAAGTACCTAAGCGCATGATGCATGCAAAACGTAAAACGATTGGTATTCGTATTCCGAAAAATAATATTGCTTTAGCGCTGGTAGAAGAATTAGGAGAGCCGCTGCTAAGCACCACTCTAATTATGCCAAATGATGAGCACGCACTTAGTGACCCTTATGAAATTAGAGAACTTTTAGAACATGAACTCGATTTAATTATTGATGCAGGAGTTATCAACTGCGATGCCAGTACAATTATTTCTTGCGCCAATGGTGATATCGAATTAATACGCCAAGGTAAAGGCGAAGCACCGATGTTAGGGTAAAAAATGGATGAGTTAACGTTAGTACAAAAAATAGTTGTCTGGGTAGTTCCCGTTATATTCGCCATTACCGTGCATGAAGTTGCGCACGGCTGGGTCGCTAAGTTATGCGGTGATAAAACCGCTTGGATGTTAGGTCGATTAACACTGAACCCGATTAAGCACATCGATCCAGTAGGAACTATTCTTGTTCCTGGGTTAATGCTGGCAACGACAGGCTTTGTTTTTGGTTGGGCAAAACCAGTTCCGGTTATTCCACGTAACCTTCATAATCCTAAGCGTGATATGGCTTTAGTCGCTATCGCAGGCCCCGCGGCCAACTTTCTAATGGCGCTAGCTTGGGTGTTGTTTATCCGACTTGCACTGTTTATTAATATGGCTGAATACTCAATGCCCATGATATACGTGGGGATTGCAGGAATCATGATTAATATTGTTGTTGGCTTGCTGAATTTATTACCTATTCCACCCTTGGATGGGAGCCGTATTGTTTCGTGGTTATTACCAGCACAATGGGATCGCTATTATCAATATGTAGAGCGCTATGGCTTTTTTATTCTTATTGGTTTGATGATGACAGACGTTCTTGGCGCTATTTTAGGCGCACCGATAGGCATGGTTAGAGCATTGTATTTTTCATTAGCAGGGTTGTAAAAGTAACAATATGACAGAAGCTGCGCCGCAACAAAGCGAAATTCCTTTTCGAGCAATCGTTGACGGCAAGCCCTATGAAGATTTACCGACAGACTTATACATCCCCCCTGAAGCACTCGATGTTGTTTTAGACGCTTTTGAAGGGCCATTAGATTTATTGCTATACCTTATTAGAAAGCAAAACCTAGACATTCTTAATATTCCAATATTGCAGATTACCGAGCAATATATGGAATACATTTCTATTGCTGATAAGTTGAAATTAGAGTTGGCGGCCGAGTATTTGTTGATGGCAGCTTTGCTAGCAGAAATAAAATCACGCTTGTTATTGCCCAGAAAAGCAGAGCAAATAGAAGGGGATGAAGATGACCCGCGTGCTGTGCTTATTCGCCGATTACAGGAATATGAAAGAATAAAAAATGCTGCAGAAGCTTTAGACGAGCTACCGCGAATGGAACGTGATATTGTGCTTGCAAGCATTGATACTTCAATAGTAAAAGTACAACGACCTAAGGCAGATGTCGATTTTCAAGAGATAGTTCTTGCATTGCAGGCAGTGTTAAAAAGAGCGGATCAATTAAGCCATCATGTCATTACTAAAGAGCCGTTATCGGTAAAAGAGAGAATGACGAAAATTATGCAGCAGCTCGATGCGCAACCTCAGTTATTATTCAAAAAATTATTTACCTTTGAAGAAGGCAGGGCAGGTGTGGTGGTCGCCTTTTTAGCGATTTTAGAACTGAGTAAAGCAGAGCTTGTTGAAATCACCCAAGCAGAGCCTTTTTCTGAATTAAGCATTCGTGTAAAAAATAAAACCAAGGCAGAGATAGCGTGAGTGATAATCAGCAAGACCAAAAAGAGTTAAAGCGAATTATTGAAGCGCTTTTATTTGCCAGTGATAGCCCCATGAGTCTGCAGCAATTACAAACTGTTTTCCCCGAACTAGAAGCACCTTCAAAGCAAACTATACAAGAAGCAATTGATGCTATTTGTGGCGATTATCAAAATTCAGCCATTGAACTGCATCAAGTTGCCAGCGGCTGGCGTTTTCAAGTTAAACAAGAATTGGCGAGTTGGGTGGCGCGTTTATTTACTCATAAACCTCCCAAATATTCTCGAGCCTTATTAGAAACCCTTGCCATTATTGCTTACCAGCAACCGGTTACACGTGGCGATATAGAAGAAATACGTGGCGTAAGTGTTTCCACTTATATGATTGATACCTTATTAGATAGAGAGTGGATAAAAGTTGCTGGGCATAAAGAATCACCAGGCCGTCCTTCTTTATATGTCACCACCAAGCAGTTTTTAGATTATTTCAATTTAGCTTCTTTAGAAGAAATGCCAGCATTGCAAGAGTTAGAAGCATTGGCGATTGCAGGTGAGATGGAGATATAGGTTTAATGATTTAAGGAGGGGATTGTATTTTCACTCTTGAGTCGCTTGGACTTTGCTTGTCAATGTACGCGTAGCAGAACTTGACATGATTTTATCTAGTGGATAAAGTCATGTTCAACAGGAATTTAAAGCAATCTTGCCTCATTATTAAGAAAATAGAGTTTATTTGCGTGGTTATTTTTATAGTAGCGAAAAAGCCCGTAGGCTGGGTTAGATTTTTTAGCGGAGCGCGGAAAGCGTAACCCAGAAACATGACGCAATAATCTGGGTTACGCGATACAGCCGCTAACCCAGCCTACGTGCTAATAAAATTAGTGTTGGAGTGAAGTACCGATATATGGGGTTAGCAAATGAAATTATCAATAATAGTATAGGGAATAGCGAAGTAGCAAGCCATAATATATATGCAGGAGCAAGGTTTTATTTCTAAAATCAGAAAGCGAAAAGGAGTGAAATTTAATAATGGCGTAGGTATAAAAACCTAACCAGCGCATCCCCTTTTTACGTCAAGTGAAGCAGGCGTTAGCTTTCTAAAGGAGTGCTTAATAAATAAAGAGTGTCTTTACTAAAATCCTGCTCGTGAGGCCATTCAATTGCTCCAAAGGCTACCTTTACTTGTTTAAAGTAATTAATATCTTTTAATTCGTTGAATATGCCTTTGTCTAAAAAAGGACTGGCATCAAATAGCCTAACTTCTTTATTTTCAAAAGCCAGTTTTAATACGTATTCTTGTGTTACTTCAACTCCAACAACATGAGGGTTCATTTAAGTATCCTATTTTAATGGGTCAATTTTAAATATTGGCTCGCCGTTAATTGCGAGTTCCCAGTCAGCTACAAGCTCATCTCTGTGAATTTCAATCCAGGCATCCACAAGTTTCTGTTTAGGTTTTGGTAATTTACCTTCAATGATTGTCCCGCTAGGTATCTCAATAATAGCGTTATGATCTTG
>JAQRMR010000036.1 GCA_028599115.1 Methyloprofundus sp. | reverse complement strand
ACGGCTGAATTGAATAATTTAATATCAGAGTTTAAGAATATAGCGCATGAATGACGGTAGGTCGTGTTAGATTATCTAAGCGTAGCGCAGATAACGTAACGCGACAAGCACTGGTAAAATCACCATCGCATCACGTTATTCCACCCGCATCCCTCAGTGTTTTTTCCAGTAGCGCAAAGGTATCAGGGAAGTTTTCTCCATAAGCAATCACGCCATCTTCATGTCCCATCATAGTAAATACTCCGTAGCAAGATTCAGCGATGAGTTGTGCAATCGCTTCTGCCATTTCTGGCGTGCCATAGCTTATTGTTTCCGAGGTGTAGGGAAGTTTTAGTTGCTGGGATGCATGCCATATTTCTGGGCTATGGGCATGAATAACACACTGAATGGACTTGTTTTTTGTATACACACTGGCGTGGCTTAATGCTTCTGATGAGGGTTTGCATTCACCCGTCGAGTAAAGCGCGTTTTGCGGTAAATGAGTGTCCGTGACTAAACAATAATCAGCGGGAGATAAGTAGGGCTTATTGCCAGTTTGTGTGCCGCTGATAATAAATTGATTATTCTCATGACGTTGACTTATATTCCCATAACCATAACCAAGGTATCGGTTGGGATTTTGACCAATTAAGGCTAAGTCATAAACTAAACTTCTATAGTGGTTGATTTCACTTAAATTGATCTTGCTAGGTAGCTTAGAAAACTTATGATGTAGCTGGTATTTAATAACGCCTTCGGTTTCTGTCATATTTATTGTAAAATTAGCGGTTAATTTAAATTATTGTTAGTTTAGCAAATTATGCGCTGTCCTTTTTGTACTGCCCAAGATACCCGAGTCGTCGATTCGCGTTTAGCGAGTGAAGGTGACCAAGTGCGTCGTCGTCGGGAGTGTGCTGAGTGTAAGGAACGCTTTACAACCTATGAAGCAACAGAATTTAATTTACCTAGAATTATAAAGCGCGATGGCTTGCGCGAACCATTTAACGAGCTAAAACTACGTGCCGGTATATTAAGAGCATTAGAAAAACGTCCGGTCAGTAGTGATCAGATAGAATCAGCTCTGACACGCATTAAAAAGACTTTAATGTCGAAAGGTGACAGAGAAATACAGGCTTTAGTGCTTGGTGAGTTAGTCATGAAGGAGTTGGCAAGCTTGGATCACGTCGCTTTTGTGCGCTTTGCTTCGGTTTACCGTAGTTTTCAGGATGTTAGTGAGTTTACGGAATTGGTTGCAGGGCTACAAAAGGACACCGATGAGTAACCAGCAAGACACTATTTATATGGCGCGAGCGTTAAAGCTTGCTAGACGAGGCACGTATACAACCCAGCCTAATCCACGAGTTGGCTGTGTACTGGTTAAGCATAATGAAGTTATTGCGGAAGGCTGGCATATACGTGCGGGGCAAGGGCATGCTGAGGTTGAAGCCTTAAGAAAAACAAGTGATGCGGCTGGCGCGACAGCTTATGTGACATTAGAGCCTTGTAGCCATTTTGGGCGAACGGCACCTTGTGCTGAGGCTTTAGTGAAAGCAAAAGTCGCTAGAGTAGTGATTGCCATGCAAGATCCTAACCCACAAGTAGCGGGTAAAGGTATTGCTTTATTGAAGTCTGCGGGGATAGAGGTAATCTGCGGTGTTTTAGAGGCTGAGGCACAGGAAATAAATCAAGGATTTATTCAGCGTATGCTGCATGCTAAACCTTATGTATTAAGTAAGCTAGCAATGAGTTTAGATGGTCGTACCGCGATGGCATCTGGTGAAAGTAAATGGATTACATCGCCTGAAGCAAGGCAAGATGTGCAAAGTTTACGTGCCGCTGCTAGTGCAATATTAACGGGAGTGGGTACGGTTTTAGCGGATGACCCAAGCATGAATGTGCGCTTGGAAAATACGGATGTTGAGCAGCCTTTGCGGGTTATTTTGGATTCCAATTTAAAAACGCCGGTAAGCGCTAAATTATTATCTTTAGCTGGGCATAGTTTAATTTTAACTTGCTCAGAGGATAGCTTAAAAATATCTGCGTTACAAAAAGCAGGGGCTGAAGTGGTGACTTTAGCTAAAAATAAGCAAGGACGATTAGATTTAGCGGCTGTTTTACAGTATTTAGCTGAGCAGCAAGTTAATGATGTTTTAGTTGAAGCGGGTAGCACTTTAAATGGCGCATTAATGGAGCAAGGCTTGATTGATGAGTGTGTTGTTTATATGGCACCTTGTTTATTAGGAGCGAGTGCTCGAGGGTTATTTGATATGCCCGGGATGACTAAAATGGCAGATAAGAAACAATTAGAAGTGCTCGATGTACGTAAAGTCGGGGTGGATATAAAAGTACGTTTTAAGGTGCGGAAATAACATGTTTACAGGGATTATTTTAGCAGTAGGAAAAATAAGCCAAATTGAGCAAAAAGCGGGGGATGTTCGCTTAGCAATCGATACGGGAACTTTATCACTTAAAGGTGCGAATTTAGGAGATAGTATTGCGGTTAATGGTATTTGCTTAACCGCTGTAGAGTTAGGCGAGAATAGTTTTGTTGCAGATGTTTCTAATGAAACCTTAGCGCGAACTAATTTAAAATCAGCAACCAGTGGAACGCCGGTTAATTTAGAGTTAGCTTTAACTCCGCAAACACGTTTGGGTGGGCATATCGTCAGTGGACATGTTGATGGCTTGGCTGAATTACTGGAACAAAGCCCCGATGGTCGTTCTATTCGGTTTCGTTTTAAAGCACCGAATTCTTTAGCCAAATATATTGCGGAAAAAGGCTCAATTTGTATTAATGGGATTAGCTTAACAATTAACCAGGTAGAGGGGGCAGAGTTTAGTGTTAATATTGTTCCTCATACGCTAAAAGAGACAACATTAGCGGCGGTTTCTGTCGGTGACCAAGT
>JAQRMR010000035.1 GCA_028599115.1 Methyloprofundus sp. | reverse complement strand
ATGAGTTTATTTTTATCATCCCCAATTTTTGCAGGGCAGGTTTTTGACTGGAGCTCTACTAATATTCAAGGCTTATATGGTGGTGATTTTATTTTTGCTGAGACTAAACGAGGTACAGCAACAATAGAGCATGCGCATGGTTGGAAATATGGTGATAATTTCTTTTTTGTTGATATGTATAACAACGATGGCTTTGAGGCTTATGCGGAGCTTTATTCAAGTTTTAGCTTAAGTAAAATAACACAAAAGGATATTGCATTTGGGCCAGTAAGCGATGTTTCATTAATGTTAGGGCTTAATATTAGTAATCGACCGGAGAAAGATCCTTTTAGAGCTTATTTATGGGGGGTAAAATTTGATTTTGATAGCTCGTATTTTGATTATCTAAATATTAGCATTGCAGCTTATAAAGAAGAAGGTGTTTCAACGTATGGTGTGCAAATTACACCCGTATGGAGTTTGCCGTTTACACTCCTAGAGACTAAATTTAAATTTAGGGGCTTTTTAGACCTTAAAAATGGCTCTACCAATTCAGCAGGCAATGTAACCATGCTAGCTCAGCCGCAATTATTGATGGATATAGGTGATTTAGTTAAATGGAGGTCTGATATTTTGTATATAGGAATGGAATATTCCTATTGGGTTAATAAGTATGGGGTAGAGGGGAAAGATGAATCGGCAGTACAAGGAATGTTAAGCGTCTTTTTTTAAAACATTATTTGCAGGTTAAGGTAGAACCTTAACCTGCAAATAAATTTATTTATTCTGCTTCGACAGTTGATTTTTCCATGCCAGAATAAACAGGGCACCAGCTACTATAGCCTGTTGCTGTTAGGACTAAACCAATTAAAAGTAGTGGTACAGATGCGATAAATAAAGAAATAAACATTAAAGCAGCGCCTGAATATAGGCGAGTTTGTTTTTCTTTAGTGCCGATGTTGATTTCAAACTTAAGCATGCGTTTGTAATTAAAGCTCATGATTTTTGCCTATTTTAATTATTCTTAAAGTGAGCACTTTATTGACTAGCGCCGTTACAACTCACTAAATATACAGTGCTAATAAAATTGTGCAAGTAGCAGAGCTAAAAATATTAGAAATTAGCAGGTTTCATTGCTTTAGAAAAATTTCAGGGAAAGTTATTTTCCCTAAGGCATCAGGTATAATCTTTGTTATAAAATAACGCTCTATATAAAGGCCCTTTATAAATGGATGTCACTGCAATTATTGATTCTTTAAATGATGCTCAGCGCCAAGCTGTATCATCTCCCACTCAAGCGATGCTTGTTTTAGCAGGAGCTGGTAGTGGTAAGACGCGAGTTTTAGTGCATCGTATTGCGTGGTTAATCAAAATAGAGCATTTATCACCACATAATATTCTAGCCGTTACGTTTACCAATAAAGCAGCCAAAGAAATGCGTGGGCGGGTAGAAGATTTATTGAATATTTCTGCGCGTTCAATGTGGATTGGTACTTTTCATGGCTTAGCACATCGTTTTTTACGCCAGCATAATGAAGAAGCGAAATTGCCTAGTAATTTTCAGGTGATCGACTCAGATGATCAATTACGCCTCATTAAGCGTTTAATGAAATCAATGGAAGTGGATGATAACCGCTGGCCAGCGAAGCAAGTTTCTTGGTTTATTAATGCGCAAAAAGATGAAGGTATTCGTTCTGGAAATATTCAGGCAGGTGGCGATGTTTATCAGCAACAATTAGTTGAGATTTATCGTGCTTACGAAGATTTATGTCAGCGTTCGGGTTTGGTTGACTTTGCCGAACTACTGTTAAGAGCTTACGAAGCATTGCGAGATAATGCGGAGCTATTGGCTTTTTATCGTGATCGTTTTAAACAAGTATTGGTTGATGAATTCCAGGATACCAATACTATTCAATATGCGTGGTTACAAATACTCACAACAGGGCAAGATAATTTATTTGTTGTTGGTGATGATGATCAATCCATTTATGGCTGGCGTGGTGCGAAAATTGAAAACATGTTTAATTTCCAAAAACATTACCCCAATCATCAACTCATTCGATTAGAGCAAAACTACCGCTCTACGGGGTATATATTAAAAGCTTCCAATGCACTAATTGCTAAAAATGAAGGGCGTATGGGTAAGGAGCTTACGACGACCGTTGGTGATGGTGATTTAATTTCTTTATACACGGCATTTAATGAGCAAGACGAAGCGTATTTTGTGGTTGAACGTATCAGGAAGTGGGTAGCGGAAGGCAATTTGCGTTCTAATGTGGCTATTTTGTATCGTTCCAATGCACAATCGCGTCAGTTTGAAGAAAAACTAATGGCGACGGGTACACCTTATCGTGTTTATGGTGGTTTACGATTTTTTGATCGATTAGAGATTAAAAATGCCTTAGCGTATTTGTATTTAACCACACATAAAGGCAATGATGCCGCCTTTGAGCGCATTATCAATACACCCACTCGGGGGATTGGTAATAAAACCATAGATGATATACGTCAATTAGCGAAGACAGAGCAGACGACATTATGGGCGGCCATGATTGCGTTATTAAAAGCAGGGCATTTTACGCCGCGTGCAGAAAATGCAATTAAAGGCTTTATTCAACTGATTAATAGTATCGCTGAACAATCAGAAGGCTTAGAATTATTTGAGCAAGTTAAAAATGCGGTTGAAAAAAGTGGTTTAATTGATTTTCATAAAAAAGAAAAAGGTGATAAAGGCGAGGCACGTGTAGAAAACTTAGAAGAATTAGTGAATGCCGCAAAGCAATTTGATTTTGATGAAGACAATGAAGAAAACTTAAGCGAGCTTGATTTATTCCTCTCCCACGCTGCTTTAGAGGCGGGTGAGTCACAGGGTGATGATTACGAAGACTGTGTACAGTTAATGACCTTACATTCTGCTAAAGGTCTTGAATTTCCAATGGTTTTTATGGTCGGCTTAGAAGAAGGTTTATTTCCATCACACCGTTCTGTGGATGACGTTGCTAGCTTAGAAGAAGAGCGTCGTTTATGTTATGTAGGCATAACCCGAGCAATGAAGCACCTGCATATTAGTTATGCAGAGTCACGGCGTTTATATGGTAAAGAAACGTATCCGCGACCCTCGCGGTTTTTAAAAGAAATTCCTGCTGAATTTTTGCAAGAAATTCGTGTACGCGCTAATGTCACTAAACCAGTAGTGGCTAAAAAAGTATCTACAAGCACTATTGGTACGAGTGGGCGATATAAACTAGGCCAACGAGTACGTCATGCAAAATTTGGTGATGGCGTTGTCTTGCAAGTAGATGGTGACGGTGCACAAGAAAGAGTACAAATTAACTTTGCCCAAGCAGGCATGAAATGGTTAATGTTGTCTTATGCGAAACTAGAGAACTTGTGATTATTTAGTGATGCTAGAAATGCGGCGTAACAAAATAAAATGTTACCGCTGAGTGTTTGATTTATTGAGCCAATCAGAAAAATAAAGTGAGTCTATTTAGCGAAGGATTATGAATCAAAAAAATATCTATGTAACAGGGGCTGAACAAGGCAGTGGTAAGTCTATTATCATGTTAGCGATGATGGATATGCTATCTGGGTATAGCGATAATCTTGGTTTTTTTAGGCCAATTATTAATACCAATGAAGAGCATGATGAGCTTATCCAACTCATTAAACACCGGTATCATTTTGAGTTTCCTTATGAAGCAATGTATGGCTGCCAAATAGAAGAAGCTAAACAGTTGCTAGAAAGCGGGCAATATAATGAACTGTTAAACCGCATTCTTGTTAAATACCGGTTATTAGCCGAACAATGTGAGTATGTGCTTTGTGTGGGGTCTGATTATCGTGGTGATGAATCGATTTTTGAATTTGATTTTAATGCGGAAGTGGCAAATAACTTAGGTTGTTTGATTATGCCCGTGGTGCAAGGCTTAGGGCGAGATAGCTCACAAATTGTTGATGCAATGAATCGGCTTAAGTTGGCCGTATCAGAGTTTGATTGTGATTTGTTGGCTTGTGTCATTAATGGGGTTTCTGAGCAGCAAGTTGATACTTTAGCAATGCGCTTTAATCATCAGCCTAAAAATGGTTTTCCTGTGTATATTGTGCCCGTTGAGCCTTCTTTATATAAACCGAGCATTGGCAATATTGCGCGGCAATTAAGTACGGTTATTTTATCGAGTGATTTGGCGCTTTTAAATAGACAAGTTAATCAATATAAGGTTGCTGCGATGCAAGTACCCGATTTCTTAGCGCACCTTGAAGAGGGCGACTTAGTGATTACACCTAGCGATCGAGCTGATATTATTTTGGCTTGTATGATGGCGTATTCATCTAATAAATACCCTAAAATTGCAGGCTTATTGTTAACAGGAAATTTATTAGCTGCTGAACAGGTGATGATACTTTTAGCGGAAACGAATGAATTGCCTTTTGCTGTTTTATCGTTGGAACAAGACACCTTTAATACGGCGATGAAGGTAAAAGAAGTGCGCGCGCAGTTTTATTCACAAGATGAACAGAAAGTAGCGACGGCACTTGGCTTGGTGGAGTCGAGTTTGGATTTTTCGCTGTTACGGAAACGCTTAGATGCGCAGCACCCGGAAAAAGTGACACCACTTATTTTTGAATATGAACAAATTCAGCGAGCAAAATCTAATATTCAACATATCGTTTTACCTGAAGGGTGTGAAGATAGAATTTTGCGTGCTGCTGAAATTCTACTGTTAAGAGGCGTGGTGAAAATTACTTTGCTGGGGGAGGTGGATAGTATTGAGAAAAAATTAGGTTTAAGCTTAGCTGAAGTACAAATTATTGACCCGTTAACGTCTGAATTACGTGAGTTGTATGCGGAAGAGTATGCTACATTGCGTAAAGAAAAAGGCGTGACTTATGATATGGCTTACGACACTCTATCGGATGTGAGTTATTTTGGCACAATGATGATTCATTTGGGCCATGCAGATGGCATGGTTTCAGGTGCTGCTCATACAACACAGCACACGATTAGGCCGGCTTTTCAAATTATTAAAACCAAACCAGACACATCGATTGTTTCCAGTGTATTTTTTATGTGTTTAGAGGATAGAGTCTTGGTTTATGGAGATTGCGCAGTCAACCCTAATCCAAATGCACAAGAACTAGCGGATATTGCGATTAGTGCAGCGAAAACGGCGCAAATGTTTAATATATCACCGCGAGTAGCGATGTTATCTTACTCTACTGGGGAGTCCGGAAAAGGTGCGGCGGTTGATAAAGTTAGGGAAGCTGTCTCATTAGCAAAGCAAGCACATCCAGAATTAAAATTAGAAGGCCCCATGCAATATGATGCAGCAGTTGATGCAGCTGTGGCTAAAACCAAGCTACCCAATAGTGAAGTGGCAGGGCATGCTAATGTATTTATTTTTCCAGATTTAAATACGGGGAATAATACTTATAAAGCGGTACAAAGATCATCGGGCGCTATTGCCATTGGGCCTATTTTACAAGGCTTAAATAAGCCTGTGAATGATTTAAGCCGAGGTTGTACGGTTGCAGATATTGTTAATACGGTGGTGATGACGGCGATTCAGGCGCAAGCGGAATGTGAGGTAGTTGAGCCTTTAGAGCGAAATTTTGAACCTGTTTGTTAAAGTAAACATTAATTAAATATAGAGTACTAGCCTCTTAGGAATTTAAATATGACGATTGAAAATCAACCTTTATCCAGTATGAGTTAAATAAAATTCATGCCTATTGGCGCCCGCGAATTACTTATCAGTTGGGCAAATTTACTTAATGATGAACCCTTTATTACGTGAGCCACTTACTTTAGAGCATGTAAAGCCACGCCTTTTAGGGGACAGGGAAACCACACCTGGGTTGAACTTTATTTATGCGCACATGAACCGTGTTTTTAAAGCCAATGATTTAAATGCTTTATATATTGCAGCTCCAGGACATGGCGGGCCTGGTTTAGTGGCAAATGCTTGGTTAGAAGGCACGTATAGCGAATATTACCCGGGTATTACTGAAGATGAACAAGGCTGCGCCGTTTATATAAAGCAGTTGATGCGCGATAAATTGATTGAGCATCAACAGTATGTGCGTGAATATGGCGAAGATATGCCGGAAGTGAAAGATTGGCAGTGGAATGCTGAGCCACGGACGCAATACTAAATAATGCCTTGAATGGGTTTCCTATGGTATGAAACCCATTCATAGTAGGGGGATTAAATAAATTTTGGATATAACAAATAAGGAAAGAAGGGTGCAAGAAAATACGTTTGTTTTTTATCATGCCAATTGTATTGATGGCTATGCGGCTGCATGGGCTGCGTGGAAAGTTTTAGGCAATAAGGCCAGCTATCAGGCAGTGCGTCATAATTCTGATATGCCAACCATTACGCAAGATTCAGTCGTGTATATTGTGGATTTTTGTTATTCAGCAGAGGTGTTGATTGCCGCTGCGAAAATTGCTAAAAAAGTGGTTATTCTTGATCACCATATTAGCGCACAAAAAGAGCTGGATGCTTATCGTAAAGAACATGAGTTACCGAGTAATTTAGAAATTAATTTTGTGCAAGAGCATAGCGGCTGTGTTATTGCATGGCAGTATTTTCATAAAGAAACAGCGGTTCCTCCGTTGTTATTGCATATAGAAGATAATGACCTGTGGCGACATGTATTAGACAAGACCGATGCAATCTGCAAGGCACTCTATTTATGCTTACCTGAGAAATTTTCTGAATTCGAGAATATAAATTTAGCGGACTTGAAACTAGAAGGTGCTGTTTTGCTGAAGCAGCAAAAATTGAGCGTTAAAAAATTATTAAAAGCACGACACAGTATTGAGTTGGCTGGAAAAAAAGGTTTGGCGGTTAACGCGCCTTCTATGTATGCGAGTGATTTAGGACATGAATTAGCACTCATTTCAGGCACTTATGGTGTCGTTTATTCTTATCAAGGTAGTAGAGAATGTTATGAGTGCGGCATACGCTCAAATGGGGAATATGATGTTTCTAAAATAGCTCTGCAGTTTGATGGTGGCGGGCATAAAAATGCATCAGGTTTTCGCTTAGCTAAAAAAGATTTTGTTCGGTTGGTTTTAGAGTAGGCTTTATTCAAAAGCAAGCATGACTAACCGTGGGAGGGGCTTTAGCCGCGATTTTATGCTGTGTAATGGTCGCGGCTGAAGCCCCTCTTACGGGCGTAACTCAGTTAGGAATGCGCATGAAGATTAAGCCTTTTTGTCCCTTTTCTTACGGCTTGAAGAGAAACAGAAAACCCTCGTTAATATTGCCTAAGTTATTCCATACAGGTTTCTTAAAAACGCAAGTAAAAAATCGACAATCAGCAACTTATACACAAAATTTTATGGGGTGTAATAAGTCAATGATTTTTTATGAAAATTTGTTGATTATGCGTATTGACAAAGTTAACTTGTTGAAATTTATATAAAATAATGAATTGTATGAATTTTATACAATTTAAAAAATGTCCATATTTTATAGGCGTTAGCGAAATTATTGAGAGCTTACACACAGAGTTATCCACAGGTTTTGTGGGTAACTTGTAAATCTCTATTAGCAATAATGACTTAGGAGATTAAGTCATATTTAATCCTTAAAAAGTAACTAAATAACTACTTTTTTTATGGTCTAAAAATAAATAATAATTCAATTTTTAAGATGAAAAAATACAGCATTATTATTCCCACATTGAATGAAGAAAGCGGCATAAGTGATTTTTTAAAATCTTTACAAAGTTTGCGTTCGCAGTGTGAAATTATTATTGCAGATGGGGGTAGTACAGATAAAACAAAAAAACTTGCTTTACCCTATGTCGATGTTTTTCTAACAGCAAAAAAGGGGCGTGCGATACAAATGAATGATGGCGCTAAACAAGCGAGTTCAGCTACTTTAATTTTTCTTCATGCTGATACATTTTTACCCAAGCTAGCTTTACAGTCCATTGAAGAAGGGATGAATAAAGGCTATCAATGGGGGCGTTTCAACATGCAGTTAATAGGTCAGCATTCCTTTTTGAAAGTGATCAGTTTTATGATGAATTGGCGCTCAAAAATTTCAGGCATCGCAACAGGCGATCAGGCTATTTTTATACAAAAATCTTTATTCGATGAATTGGGCGGTTATCCTGAGATTGCTCTTATGGAAGATATAGCACTCAGTAAGCAGCTCAAAAAACATTCTGCACCTTATTGTATTAAACAAGCAGTAAAAAGCTCTGCACGGCGTTGGGAAAGTTTTGGTTTAGCTAGGATGGTCTTATTGATGTGGTACTTGAGGCTGCGCTATTTTTTAGGAACTTCACCAGATAGATTAGTGGAGCTTTATCGCAGGGGGCGGTTTGTTTAAATTGACTTGCGAGAAGAAAGAGAAAAGGCGCACTTTATAGTGCGCCTTCTTTGCTAATGTGCGATTTTTTTGTATTTGATACGTGTTGGTTTATCGGCATCAGTGCCTAGGCGTTTATGCTTATCGACTTCATAATCGGCATAGTTTCCTTCAAACCAAACGACTTGGCTATCACCCTCAAATGCCAGCATGTGGGTTGCAATTCTATCTAGAAACCAACGATCATGCGAAATGACCACAGCACAACCAGGAAAGGCAAGCAGGGCTTCTTCTAATGCACGTAATGTTTCTACATCTAAATCATTAGTTGGTTCATCGAGTAACAATACGTTACCGCCACTGCGTAATAATTTAGCAAGATGAACGCGGTTTCGTTCTCCACCAGATAAATCACCAATACGTTTTTGCTGATCACCGCCTTTAAAATTAAAACGACCACAATAAGAGCGCGAAGGTGTTTCGTAAGTGCCGACGGTAATAATATCTAAGCCATCGGAAATTTCTTCCCAAACGGTTTTATTATCATCTAAAGCATCACGGGACTGATCAACATGGGACAGTTGAACGGTAGAACCAATTTTCATTTCGCCAGAATCTGCGTTTTCTAAACCGCACATCATACGAAAAAGAGTGGTTTTACCTGCACCATTGGGGCCGATAATACCAACAATTCCACCGGGTGGTAGTTGAAAATTTAGGTCATCAACGAGAAGCTTTTCACCAAAGGCTTTATTGATGTGCTCTGCATTAATCACTACATCGCCTAAGCGAGGGCCGGCAGGAATAAATATTTCCTGAGTTTCGTTACGTTTTTGTGATTCCTGCGAAGAAAGCTCGTCAAAACGGGCTAAACGCGCTTTACTTTTGGCATGACGACCTTTTGCGTTAGAGCGTACCCACTCTAATTCGGCTTTCATGGTTTTTTGGCGCGAGGTTTCTTGTTTTTCTTCTTGCTCTAAGCGGTTTTGTTTTTGCTCTAACCACGAAGAATAGTTGCCTTCCCATGGAATGCCTTGGCCTCTATCTAGCTCTAAAATCCAGCCAGCGACATTATCTAAGAAGTAGCGATCATGGGTAACAGCAACAACAGTGCCTTCATAATCATGAAGGAAACGCTCTAACCAAGCAACTGATTCAGCATCCAGGTGGTTAGTTGGCTCATCTAAAAGCAACATGTCCGGTTTAGATAATAATAAGCGACATAAAGCAACGCGGCGTTTTTCTCCACCCGATAAGGTAGTCACATCAGCATCCCAAGGAGGAAGGCGTAATGCATCGGCTGCAATTTCAAGTTCGCGCTCTAATTCCCAAGCATTAGCGGCTTCAATTTTTTCTTGTAGCTCTGCTTGCTCGGCTAATAATTTATCAAAATCAGCCTCTGGATCTGCGAATGCATCATTAATCGCATTATAGCGGTTTAAAATTTCTTGAATTTCACCAAACCCTTCTTGTACATTACCGCGCACATCTTTATCAGGGTTTAGGTTAGGTTCTTGTGCAAGGTAACCGATGTTAATGCCTTTCATCGGAACTGCTTCACCTTCAATTTCTTTATCAATACCGGCCATAATGCGCAGTAAAGTTGATTTACCTGAGCCATTTAAGCCTAAAACGCCAATTTTTGCGCCAGGGAAAAAAGATAAAGAGATGTTTTTAAGGATGTGTTTTTTTGGTGGGACAATTTTGCCCACGCGATTCATCGAAAAAATATATTGAGCCATGTATTTTCTTCAACCATTTAGTTAGAAATAATATTTATCATTATAGCGGTGTTTATCCTACGGTTAAATTTGTTTTGCCTGTTTTTATGCGCCAAATTTTAATCAACTGACAATATCTTCGCCATAAATCTGGCTGCATTAATTATTAATATCAGAGTTTAAGAATATAGCACATGAATAAAGGTAGGTCGTGTTAGATTATCTAAGCGTAGCGCAGATAAGGTAACGCGACAAGCA
>JAQRMR010000034.1 GCA_028599115.1 Methyloprofundus sp. | reverse complement strand
AAATTTGCTAAGCTAAAAGGGAGTCCACGAAACACACGCACTTAGCAAAGGCACTCTGTAGAATGCGGCAAAGCGTAGCGTGCCCATCTTGCGGTGTGATGGGCACGGGATAAAGCCCCTTTGCCCATCCTACTTTGAAAAAACGAGACTTATTTATTTGTTGTCAACAGTGCGTAACATCAGTAATTAATATCTGAATACTCCGTAGAATATAGTGCCTATATTTTAGGCACATAAACCCATCAATTCAGAATAAAATCAGTCTTACTTCTTTCTCTCAAACTTTATTCATGCAATACAAGCTTTTGCTTGTAATGCAATTTCCAACTCTTCATTAGTGGCAATCACTAAAATTTTTACTGGCATACCTTCTTGCTCAATATGCCTAATATCAGTTGAGACTTGTCGATTTTTATCACTATCTACCGCGATTCCAAATAACTTTAAATCAGCACAACACATTTCCCTTAAAACACTGTCATTTTCACCGATTCCTCCGGTAAACACGATAGCATCAACTTCCCCTAATACCGCAAAATAAGCACCAATATATTTTTTTATACGGTAACTCACCATCGCTAAAGCTAACTGTGCTTGTTTATCTCCTGATTCAGCTAACTGATGCACCGCACGCATATCATTTTCATGACAAATACCTTTTAGCCCACTTTCTTTATTTAAGCTGTTTTTTATTTCTGCACAGCTAAGCTCTAACTTATCTTGTAGATAAAAAATAATTGCTGGGTCTAAGTCTCCTGAGCGCGTGCCCATAATTAAACCTTCCAAAGGACTCATACCCATACTGGTATCAATGCTTAGTCCTTGCTTAATCGCGGCCATACTTGCACCATTACCTAAATGTAAGCTAATGATATTTAAAGATTCTAATGGTTTTTCTAATGATTTAGCGACTTGTTTAGCAACATAAAAATGAGATGTCCCATGAAAACCATAACGCCTGACAGCTAGTTGGCTATACCATTTCTCTGGTACAGCATATTGAAAGGCATAATCAGGCAAGGTTTGATGAAATGCCGTATCAAAAACAGCAACTTGTGGTGTATTAGGAGCGTAAGCTCTTGCTTCTTCAATTCCCAGTAAATTAGCAGGGTTATGTAAGGGAGCAAGCGGGGTAACTAATTTAATTTCTTCTAATACCTCATTAGTAATAATCGTAGGCTGGGAAAATTTTTCACCACCATGTACAACTCGATGCCCGATACAGAGTAAATCCACCACCTGTGTTATTAGCTTGAGTTGAGTTAAGGTTTTAAAAATCTCTTGCAAGCCGTGTTTATGACTGCTGACTTCATGCTGGTTAACTTGCTTTTTGTTTGTGTAATCCACATTCAATTGGTAGCTATGCAGACTTTCTGGACTACCAATAGCTTCAATGATGCCGCTTATTTCAACGTGCTGATTGCTCATCTCAAATAATGCATACTTGATTGATGAGCTGCCTGAGTTTAAAACCAAGATTTTCATAGTCACACTTTAGTAGGTAAAGCAAAAACCCAGCGAGACCTCACTGGGCTAGGTTAGACTAATCGCTAGTCAATATATTCAGTCCAATCACAACGTTCAACCACAATATCTGCTGTATGCTTTGTACCGATCCCCTTGGCAATCAACGCAACAACGCGGTCATCGCTATCATAGCCAGTATGCGCTGTTAATGGGTTAGCAAACTTGCCCATGCCAAATAAATCCATCACATGCGCAACATTAATAGTAATATTGGTAACTTCAGCACAAAGGCGTGAATCTAAATAATTTTCAACAAAGGATTGAGGAATCCCATAACTTAATAAATCATTTGGGTCACTAAATGCCATAATCGATGTTTTTTTAACTAAGCGCTTACCATAGTGCTCTCCCCCAGGCAGGCAATAGGCATCAGCCTCCCCAGTCACTTCAGGAGGGGCTTCGCCCATTTCCAATAAAGGAATTTGGTTAGACATCAAGTAAAAAGGAATTTGTTTATTCTGAAATGCAGTAATAAATTTAGATTCTGCACTGCTAGTATCCCCTTTAGCCACTTCTGTTACACGTTTGGCAATATCATGCATACCATCGATGACAATACGACTACCTAGGCTGTGAGAAATAATAGAAAATTCATCATCTTGTAAATATTCTGATGACTTATACCCGACCTTACATGACTGGCTACTTGTTTCCGGTAAACTTGCCCAATCATTTTCTACCATCCAACAAAAAGCAGTACGAAATGATGCTAAAATTTCTCCACGACTTTTTCCTAAATAGATCATAGGATCAGGGCTAGCATCATTAGAAAACTGCTTTAATAACTGATTAACCTCAGCACGGTCATACGAGTACTCACCCGAAGTATCATATTTAATTTTTTCTTTTTCAGAGTTAGTAATAGCAGACCAGGTTAATTCATAAAAAAGCATTTCTCGGCTGTGGTCTTCATTCATTAAGCGCCTCACCCTCAACACACCTAAGTCTACACCGGGGTACTCATTATGGGTTAATTTAATTTCTTTATAACGTGAACTTTTTAATACTAGTCTCAGTTCAGCCGATAATTTTTCTTGGAATTGAGTGCTGTAACCTGGTACGTGCGTACCAACCCCATGTACCATTAATACTTTCTCTGTATCCCCTG